>JBDGQF010000023.1:0-8356 GCA_042219255.1 Halobacterium sp.
TGCCCGGGGAGGGTTTTGAACCCTCGATCTCCGCATGTCCCAGGTTCGAGGCTCGGCGGGCCTCGCGGACATGCTGAGCATCCACGTGGCGAGTGGGATGCCGCACCGAAGCTCGGAACCCTATGAGTGCGGCGCTATGACCAGCTAAGCCACCCGGGCTCACTGCCGGCTAGGGCGAGGGTATTCTTTAACGTTCTCATCTCGGGCGGCCCCACCCGCCGGGTTTAAGCCGAGTCGGTTGCTTCGGGCGTACATGAACGTACCCGCGCTCGTGCAGTCCTCGCTCGGGGACGAGGACGTCGCCGCGCACGTCCCCCTGAAGGGCGAGGACGCGCTGTTCGTGACGCCGACCCGGATTCTCGTCTACAAGGCCGACGGCCTGCTGAGCGACGAGTCCGTCGAGGAGTTCCCCCACGACGCCGAAGGCATCGAAGTCAGTGAAGGCAGGCGGAAAGCGAAGGTCACACTCGACTACGGCCTCGACGGCGAGGAGTCGTTCTCCGTTCCCTCGGGCAGCGTCGACGACGTCCTCCACCCAATCATCGCCGGCGTACTGGCGGCCGGCGGCGTCACCGCGCCCGGCGAGACGGTCAAGCGCACGTACCGGTTCAGCGAACTCACGCTCGTCGTGACGAGCGAGCGCGTCGTCAAACACATCGGGAGCGCGGTCTGGGGGACGGACTACGAGGAAATCGGCTTCGACTCCGTCACCGGCATCGACGTCGAAGAGGGCAACGTCTCCAGCCAGCTCGTCCTCGAGACCACCGAGCGCACCCAGCGCATCAAGGCGCCGAACGAACAGTTCCGCGACGTCCGCGAGACGGTCGAGGAAGCGCTGTACGCGTACCACGACGCCGACAGCGCCGCGGAGTTCGAGCAGATGAACGTCGAGGAGGGCGACGAGTCGACCACGGACGACGTCTCCTTCGGCGGCGGCGTCGACCCTATCGACACGAGCGGCGTCGGCGAGGACGACGACGCGGCCGCGCAGGGGGCGGACGGCGCGGACGCCAGTGCGAGCGCAGGCGGGGACACAGCAGCCGAGCGGCGTCGGCGAGGACGACCACGCCGCAGAGGCAGCGGGCGGCGCGGACGCTGGCGCGAGCGCGGGCACGGACGCAGCAGCCGAGCAGGGCGCGGAGACCGGTGAACCAGCGACGAGCGTGCAGGAAGCGGCCGAGGACGAGTTCGCGTCCAGCGGGTTCCAGACGGCGGCCGCGAAGGTCGAACCGCCGGTCGACCCCGACGAACTCGACGCGGAACTCGACGACCTGGAAGTCGCAATCGAGGAGATGGCGGACGCCCTCGAACGCCAGCGGAGAGTCGTCGAACGCCAGCGCGAGGTCGTGGAAGCCCAGCAGGCCGCGCTCGACGAACACCGCGAGCGCCTCGCCGCGCTCCGCGACCTCGCAGACGACGAGTAACCCGGCGGCCGCGGCCGCGCGCTATTCTCGCCCGGTGACTTTCCGGATGCAGGACGACCCGAACGCGCCGAGTTCGCCGGACTCGAAGTTGATGAAGTAGCCGGTGGAAACCGAGGCGCCACACCGCCGACACGAGAACTCGCCCTCTTTCGTTATCACGTCCGACTGGAAGGAGACGTAGCTGCCGCCCTGCGGGTAGACGTCGCCGCTCTCGCGCTCGATGACGCCGAGCTCCTCCGCGGCCTCCAGGATTTCCCGGGTCTTCCGCGGATGGGTCGTCACGGTCTCGAGGCGGTCGATGGCGGCCGCGACTGACAGCGACTCGAACTCGAGGTTCGCGAGCAGGTCGACGCCGACCTCGATTGGGTCGTCGACGTCGCCGTGGGCGTCCAGGTGGTCGTCGCCGTCGGCCATACCCACTGGTGGGGCGAGAGCGCGCTTAACGCTTGCGTGGTCTGCACCGTCGCCCGTGCGAGCGCACGGAATGGACAGTCCTAAACGCGCTGCGGGGATAGCGGGCGGCGATGAAGCGGTACGCGGCCGGCGTCGTCCTCGCCGCCGTCGTCGTGGTCGCCGTGCTCGTTCGGCCGGCGCGCGCGTTCGGCGTGCTCCGCGCGGCGCTCGCCAGCCCGTGGTTCCCGGTGTTTCTGGTCGGCCTGTACGCCGTGCGTTCCGTGCTCGGCTGGCCGATTAGCCTGCTGTCCGCGCTCGTCGGCTTCAAGTACGGCGTCGTCGTCGGCGTGCCAGTCGCGCTCGTCGGTGCCGTCGCGTCGAGCCTCCCGCCCTATCTGGCGGGCCGCCTCGCGCCCGCGGACGGCCGGCTGTTCGGCCGGTTCTCCGACGGCAGCACGCGGTACTTCGACGCCGCCGGCGCGCTCCGCGGCCTCGTCGCCGCCCGCCTCGCGCCAACACATCCCGAACCAGTTTCGGCGGCAGCGGGCGCGGGCGGCGTCAGCCTCCGCGCGTTCGCCGCGGGCACGCTCGTTGGCGAACTCCCCTGGGTCGTCGCCGCCGTCGCCGTCGGCAGCGGCCTCGACGCGTTCACGATGCAGGCCGCGCACGTCGACGTCGAACTCCTGGCCGCCGGCCTCCTGGTCGCCGCCGCCGTCCTCAGTCCGGTCGCGTACCGGGCGTGGCGCCGCCAGTACCGCTAGAACTAGAACTTGAAGGGGTCCGCGCAGTCCGCGACGACGCCGTGCTGCGGGCAGACGTACTTGCAGTGGCGCTTGAACAGGTCTGCGCCGCACATCGGGCACTGGCTGCCGCCGCGTCCGGCGCCCCGCTGGTCGGCGTCGTCGGCCATACCGGAGCGTGTGGCCGCGACGAGTATAGGCGTGTCCCATCGGCGCGGTCAGTCGCCGGACTCCTCTTTGAGTTCGATGACGTTCTTCCGGCCGATGCGGAGTTTCTCCACGCTGCCCTCGTCGGCCATCCGGGAGACGACGCGACTCGTCTTCGACGCCGACCAGTCGAGCGCGTCCGCGATGTCGGCCTGTTCGACGCGCCCGCCTTCCGCCGCGAGCAGGTCGCGGACGCGCTCTTCGTCGGTGACCGGGCCGCTCGTCGCCGTCGCCGGCGCAGCACCGGCACCCGTACTGGAACCGGCAGCGGCCGCCCCACCACCGCCAGAACCGCCACCAGACTCGGCACCGGTGGCTCCGCCCGAATCGCCGCCGGAACCGTCGCCACCGCCCGCGCCGCCGCGGCGCCGATAGAAGAGCAAGCCAGCAGCCATCGCGACGACGGCGGCGAGCAGGACGGCGAGCCACGGGAACCCGCCGTCTGACGCCGCTTGTGAGGGCGCGGTCGTCGACACTGTCGTCGACGTTGCGGCGTCCGTGGTGGCGGGCGCGTACTCGACGCTCGGTCGTTCGTCGCCGAAGTCGAGCGGCCCGCTCCACCGGAGCGTGCCGTTCTCGCGGGCGTCCGGCGTCGGCGCGACGTCCGCGACGCGGTACGCGGGCGGCGTCACCAGTTCGAGGAGGTCGTCCTCCGCGAGGTAGTAGCCGCCCTGGAAGACGTCGCCGACGAGGACGCGGTCGCCGTCGGTCGCCGCGAACCCGTGCCAGGTGAACTCGTAGGTGACGACGCCCCAGCGCCGCGGGAGTTCCTGGATGCTCGTGGACGCCGAGAAGTCCGTCGCTGTCATCTCGCGGCCGGTGGCGTTCGCCGCGCTCGAGACGACGCCGCGGATGCGGTCGCGGTACGGGTCGAGAAACTGCGAGGTGTTCGCGCGGAACTCCTGCTGGAACGCCTCGTAGTTACTGACCTCCTGGTCGGACGACAGGCGCGTCCGGACTGCGACTGTCCACGTCGCCGTGCCGTTCGCGGCCACCTCGATTGTGGTGACGGTGTTGTCGACTTCCGGCTGGACCGCCGCGCCGTCGACTGCCGGCTGGACGGGTGTCGCGTGCCCGCTCGGTGCGAGGACTCCCGAGGCGCCGCCGACGGCCGGCGCGGCCGCTGCGAGGGCGACGGCGACCACCAGCCAGCGCGCGCCGCGACTCCCCTGCATCTGGGGAACCGTTGTGTGCCACCCGGGAAAAGTCGTGTGACCGTTGCGTCGTCCCGCCGCGAAAACGACTGCAAGCGACTGCAAACGTCGGCGACTCCGTGAAAGTCGGCGCGACGGTCTGGCGGGTTTATGCCCGAACGACCGCAAGGAACGGGTACATGACTCGAACGCGGACCATCGCCGCAGTGCTCGTGGCTGCCGTGTTGCTCGTCGGGACTGCCGCGCCGGCGGCGGCCGGCGCGCTCGGCACGCAGGACGGCACGCAGGCGGCGTCGGGCACAGTCGACTACGCCAGCGTACAGGAGAACAACACCACGCAGAACGACTCTGTCGACGTCGCGGTCGGCCAGCAGCTGTCGACGGTCGTCTCCGTCACCAGCGACGAAGTGGAGACGGAGTTCGAGAACACCGCCTTCGAGGTGTCCTTCGAGCGCGCGAACGAGAGCGAGCGCGCCGAAGCCGTCGCCGAGCGCGTCGAGGAACTCCGCGACCGGGCGAGTGACATCCGCGAGGACTACCAGGCGGCGACCGAGGCCTACGAGGCCGGCGAACTCACGAAGTCCGAGTACGCCCAGCGCCTCGCGACGCTGAACGCGCGCGCCGACAGCGTCCTGAACAGTCTCTCCGCGGTCCGCGACCGCGCCGCGAACGTCTCCGCGCTGGAACTGCGCGCGGCGGGCGTGACGACCAGCGGCCTGAGCAACGTGACCGAGAACCTCTCCGCGGTCGCTGGCGCCGGGCCGAACGCGATTCTGCAGCGGTTCCTCGGCACCAGCCAGGGCGAGGTCGAACTCGAGACGCGGGGCGGCCTCAGCATCGAGGCGGAGAGCGAAGACGGGGAGCGCTCGCGTGAACTCCAGCGCCCGCAGGACGACGACGACTCGATTACCGTGAACCAGTCCGTGGCGCTCGACGCGGCGCGGAGCGCGCTGTCGACGCCCGAGAACGGGTCGTGGAGCCTGCGGTCGGCGAGCGTCCACGACGAGGACGGCTACTACAAGTTCGAGTTCGCGCTGACCGGCGCGAACAGCACCGGTGAGGCGGAAGTCCGCGTCGACGGCTCCAGCGGCGACGTGTTCCGCCTCGAAGAGGAAATCGAGGCCCCTGAGCGCGACGAGGACGACGAGGAGCGCGAAGAAGACGAACGCGAGGGTGAACGCGAGGGCGAGCGCGAGAGCGACGAACTCGCGCTCGTCGTCGCCAGCGGCACGCCCGCCGCGAACGAGACGATAACGGTGCGCGCGCTCTCGAACGGCGAACCCGCGGCGAACGTCACGGTGATGCTGAACGAGAACGCGGTCGGCACGACTGGCGCCGACGGCACCGTGTCGGTGACGCTGCCGGCGTCTGGCGAAGCGAAACTGACGGCGACGCGCGGCGAGAGCGAGGGCGAACTCGAGTTCGAGTCCGGCGACGAGGACGAGGAAGTGTACCGCGCGCTCGCCGTGGACGCGTCGGTCAGCGACAACACGACCACCGTCTCGGTGTCCTACGACGGCAGCGCCGTCGAGGGCGCGTCCGTGTACGCGAACGGCGAGCGCGTCGGCCAGACCGGCAGCGACGGCACGGTGTCGTTCGCGACGCCGAGCGGCGACGAGGTCGAACTCGAAGTCGTGAAGGGCGAGTTCGAGGCCGAACTCTCGTACACGCTCCAGAACGGCGAATACGTGCAGACCGAGGGGCCACACCAGGGCGACGGTGACAAGGCCGAGGACGAACGCGAGGAGGACGAACGCGAAGACAGCGAGGACGGCGAGAGCGAGGACGGCGAGAGCGAGGACAGCGAGTCCGAGGACAGCGAGACGGAGTCCGAGGACGAGGAGACCGAGACGACCGAGACCACGGAGAGCGACGACGATGACGACGAGGACGAGACGGAGACGACCGAGTCGGACGACGATGACGACGACGAGACCGAGACGACCGAGACCACCGACGACGACTAACTGACGGCACCGTCGCCGTCAGAGATTACGACCGCGGCGCTGTTTTTCACGTGCTATTCGTTCCCCAGTGGTCGCTGTCTCTCTCAGCGGAGCGTCCCGCGACCCACGTTCGGTCGACTGCGAGGGTCGCGTGAACCGAGAGAAAGCTAGCGCGCGGTCGTAAGCGTCGCGTGGCTGTGAGGACGTGAAAACGAAAGAGGAGAGCGCAGGGGACGTGGAAACGAAAGAGGAGACCGCAGAGAGCCGTCGTCGGTCAGCGTCGCGCCGTCAGCACTCGCTCCAGCCGCAGGACTCGCAGGTCTTGCAGCCCTCGCTGTAGTAGAGGGTCATCGACCCGCAGTCCGGACACTCGGGGCTCTCGCCCGCGTCGATGAGCGACTGGGTGGCGTCCGGTGCGTCCTGTGCGTCTCCGCCGGCGCCGGACGGGCCCTGTGGGCCACCGACGGGCGGCTCCGACGTGGACGTCGACGCGCCGCCGTCGGTCTCGGGCGGGGTCGCGGACTCGGTTTCGGTAATCTCGCCGAGGCGCTGCTGCTGTGGGTACGCCGCGCGGTCGACGTCGCCGTCGAGATAGCGGCGGAGCGCGGTGCCGAACGCGTCCGGGATGGAGTTAATCTGCTCGCCCTTGTCCCAGGCGACCTTCGGCGACCGGATGCCCTGGAGTTTGTCCGCAATCTCCTCGGGGTCGACGCCGGAGCGCAGCGCGATAGAGATGGTCTTCGCGAGCGCTTCCGTGAACGACCCCGTGAAGCCGCCGGAGTTCCCGGTGTTCGCGAACAGCTCGAACGGCCGCTCGCGCTCGGGGTCTTCGTTGATGGTGACGTAGAGCTTCCCGTAGCCGGTGTCGATGCGCTGCGTGACGCCGTGCAGGAGGTCGGGACGCGGCTGTTTCTCCGCGAAGTCGCCGTCGAAGTCGTCGCTGTCGCCCGCGAAGATGTCGCGGAGGTCGTCGCCGAACGCCGCCTGGATGTCCTCGTTGTCGAGGAAGCCCTCGATGCCGCCGAACGTCTCCTCGATGGTCTCGACGATGGCCTCGGCGGCCTCGTCCTCGTCCAGCTGGGAGAACTCGGTGTTGTCGGCGCGCGTCGTCAACACCTGCTTGCTGCGGGTGCCGTCGCGGTAGACGGTGACGCCCTTCCCGCCGTTCTCGTAGATGTAACGGTAGACCTCGTCCATGTCCTCGACGGACGCGTCGTTCGGGAAGTTACACGTCTTCGAGATGGCGGAGTCGACGCCCTCCTGGCACGCCGTCTGGACGGCGGCGTGGTCTTTCCCGGAGAGGTCGCTGGTGACGACGAACAGTTCGCCGATGGCGTCCGGCACCGTCGACAGGCCGTCGACGCCGTCGAACTCGTTGTTCGCCATCTGCTCCTGGGCCTCCTCCTTGACCGCGTCGACGTCGATGTCGTTGGCCTCCAGCGTGCGGAGGAAGTAGTCGTCGAACTCCACGAGCATCTCGTCGCCCTGCACGTCGTCGGAGACGTTCTTGTAGTAGGCGACGTTGTAGATGGGCTCACAGCCGCCGGTGGTGTTGCCGACCATCGACGTGGTCCCCGTGGGGGCGATGGTCGTCGTGTTGTGGTTCCGGATGGCGAACCCGTCGGCCCACTCCTCGGCGTCGAGGCCGGTCTGTTTCTCGACCCAGTCGGCGTACTCGGTCGGGGTCGCGTACTTGGACTTGTCCCACTCCTCGAAGACGCCCCGCTCCTTGGCGAGTTCGTGGGAGGTCCACTTGGACTCGTGGTTGATGTGGCGCATCAGTTGCCGGGCGATCTCGTTGGCCTCGTCGGAGCCGTAGGCGACCCCGAGCTGGATGTACAGCTGGGCCAGCCCCATGATGCCCAGGCCGATCTTGCGCATCTCCCGGACCTTCTGCTCGATCTCCGGGACCGGGAAGTCCGACATCGTGACGACGTTCTCCAGGAACCGGGTGCCCAGTTCGATGCGGCGGTCGAACTCGTCCCAGTCGATGGCGTCCTGGAGGAACGCCTCGATGGCCTCGCTCTCGCTGTCGTAGTCGTCGGCGTGCCGGTCGGCCCAGACCCGCCAGTCCGGGGCGTCCTCGGCGGCCAGCGTCGAGAGATTGATGTGCCCGAGGTTACACGCCTCGTACTCCTCGAGTGGCTGTTCGCCGCAGGGGTTCGTCGCGAGGATGCGGTGCTCGGGGTGTTCCTCGACGTCGAAGGAGTGCTGTTTGTTGACGCGTTCGAGGTAGATGACGCCGGGTTCGCCGTTCTCGTGGGCGCCCTCGACGATGCGCTCCCAGATGAGTTCGGCGGGCACCGAGAGGACCTCGCCCGCCTCGACGTGCTCGCCCAGGCCGAACATCTCGTAGAGTTCGGCGGTCTGTTCGGTCGCGACGTGGGGCTCGTCGGTTCGGGGGTTGGTGAAGGTGTACTCCTCGCCGTTGCGCAGGGCGTCCATGAAGTCGTCGGTGACGCCGACGGAGATGTTGAAGTTCGAGAGGTGGC
>JBDGQF010000266.1:0-8258 GCA_042219255.1 Halobacterium sp.
TGGACGTCCACGTCGTCTACAACGACGCCCGCCTCGACGCCCCGGACGCCGCCGCGTACGACGTCCACACCTACCAGGACACGGACGTCACCACCTCCCACCACCTCACGACCAGTGGACTCCGGGACGTCCTCTACGACGACGTCGACTTCCTGCACTTCGTCGGCCACGTCACCGAACACGGCCTCGTCTGTTCGGACGGCGTGCTGGACGTGCGGACGCTGGCGCGGACGGGCGTGAAGGCGTTCTTCCTGAACGGGTGTCGGTCGTACGAGCAGGGGCGCGCGCTGTTGACGGCGGGCGCCGTCGGTGGTATCGTCACCGTCGACGACGTCGCTGACGCGACCGCTGGTGGCGTCGGCTCCGACGCCGCGGTACTCCTCGACGCCGGCTACGCCCTGTACGCCGTCCTCGACGTCCTCTCACGCACCGGCGTACCCGCCGACCGGTACACTGTCCTGGGTGACGGCACGTTCAGCGTACGCCGCACCGTCACCAGTGGCCCCATCCTCTACGACTTCGACACGGACGCGTACGCGCCCGGCGCCGACCCGATTCCGTTCACGGTCCGGTGCTATCCGTACGACGAGAACTCGATGGGCGCCGTGGTCTCGCACTCGTTCAGTGACGCCGCTAGCCACGTCCAGTCTGCGTCGCCGCGTCACGCGACGATTACGCGAGAAGAACTGTCCGACTACCTCGCCGACCCGGGCATTCCGACGCTGGTCGACGGCGACCTATACCTCACCGACGACCTCTCCGTCGACGACTTCCCCTAGCTACCCCAGAAGTTCTCGCGGCTACCGAGGCGCTCGTCCGACTCTTCGGTCTCCGCCTCGGACTCGCCCTCTGTCTCGGCCTCCTCCTCGCCTTCCTCGGCTTCCTCGTCCTCCTCGTCGGGGAGTTTCTCGATGAGGTCGGCGCGCGCGTAGTTCGGCTTCACTTTCGTGATTTCGGCTTTCACGCGGGCCGGCGGCAGGACGCCGTCGACCATCACGATGAAGCCGCTGTCCTCCTGGCGGCCGACGCCGGCGCCGCTCTCGTGCATGTCGTCGACGTCGATGACGACTTCCTGGCCGGGCACGACCGGCGCGGTCTTGAGGTCCTCGATGGGTTGACTGTAGTGGTTGCACCACTCCATCCCGCCGCGGTCGCCGTAGTGCTGACACCCCATTCCCTCGATTTGCTCCTGGAAACTGGGGCATTCGTCGGCGAGTGGACAGTCGGCCATACACGAGGTAACTGGCCGGCCGGCTAAACACTTGCGGCACGGTGACGCCGCCCCACGACGCCCCACGCTGCCCGCCTCGCCCCACGACGCCCCACGCTGCCCACCTCGCCCCACGCCGCCCCACGCCGCCCGCCTCGACCCATGCCGCCCACGCCGTCAAACGTCGCTCCGGACTCCACACTCCGTTCCCGGACGGCGGCCGGCAGCCGTCCGGTCAGATGAGTTGTTCGAGCTGCTCGCGGCGGCGCCGCAGGTCGATTCGTGGGTCGAGCGAGTCGTCCGCGGCGAGGCGGTCGAGGACGAGCAGGACGTCGACGCCGCGGCGCTCGGCGAGCGTCGCCACCGCCTCGGCCTCGCTGCGGTGGACGACGAGGCGGTCGAGCAGCGCGAGCAAGCACGCGACGATGGCGCCGGTTTCGCCAGCGGGGAGCGCGTCGCTGATGGTCGAGAAGTCCGGGTACTCCGCCGGCGCGTCGTCCGCCGGCGCGACACTCAGACAGTTTTTGCAGATGGCTGCCGCCGGCCGCTCGTCCGGCAAGTACTCGCGGACGTCCTCGGGCACGGGGAACCGCAGCGTCTCCGCGCCGCAGTGCGGACAGGTCATAGCCGACACTCCACGCGGCCGCTACTTAACCGCGTGGACGCGACGCGGACAGTGACCGCGACAGTCGAAGAAACTCAGGAGTCTGTCGCCGAGATAGCAGTTGTCACCGATGTCGCCGAGATAGCAGTGGTCGCCGTCGCCGTCAGTCGTCCGCGGTGACGTCTTCCGCGAGCGCTTCGGCTTCCGCGGCCTCCTTCTCTTCTTCCTCGTCTTCCTCCTTCTTCGCCTTCACCTTCTTCATGCGGAAGATTTCCTCGCGCTCCTGCTCTTCGAGTTTCTGCTCGATGTACTCCTGGCCCTCGTAGAGGTCGGGGAGGAGTTTGAACTCCAGGGCGTTCACGCGGCGCTTGGTCGTCTCGATTTCCGTGAGCATCTTCTTCATCGCCGTTTCGACTTCCGCGGCGAGGACGATGGACTCCAGGAGTTCCTCGTAGGCCTCGGCGGCCTCGTCGATGCGCGCGCTCGTCCCGAGGATGCCGTAGCCGCGCTCGTCGAGGCTCTTGCGCACCTTCGAGGACTCGATTTGCGGGACGACGACGCCCATGATGTTCCGGGACTCCACCGTAATCTCGGGGTGTTCCTCGAGCGCGGCGGCGGCGCCACGCACCGCGACGTCGCCCTCCATGGCGCGCGCCATGTTGATTTTCTTCTGGGCGGTGTCGTAGTTCGCTTCGAGGTCTTCGCGGACGTCCTGGGCCTGGTCGAGGATGTCCATGAACTCCATGATGAGGCCGTCGCGCTTCTGTTCGAGCGTGTCGTGGCCCCGCTCGGAGAGTTCGATGCGGTCCTCGATTTCCATGAGGTTCTTCCGCGTCGGCTTGATGTCCTGGGCCATGTAGTCTCTTGTCGGGTGCTTGTTCTCGGAGGGAGGTAAACGTTTTCAGTCGTCGCCGGCGCTGGCGGTCAGAACACGCCCTGTGCGCGGTCCATCCACGTCACCACAGCGACGTGGGGCAGCGTCAGGACGGCAATCAGCACGAGGTAGAGCGCGACGCCGCCCTCCAGGGTCGTCGGCGGGTCTGGGACCGCGAGCCAGAGGCCCCCGAGCAGCGCGAGCGCTGCCAGCGTCAGCGGCGCGGCTTCCTTCGCGAACCGGGCGAGTGGCCGCCGCAGGTCGCCGCCGGCCAGCGCCGTCAGCGAGTCGTCGTCGACGGCCACCGCGCGCGCGACGTGCCGGACGGCGTGCCAGAGACAGAAGTAGACGCCGACCGCGAACACCGGCGGGACGAGCAGGAAGAACGCCCAGAGGCCGACGGTCTCGGCGGCGTCGACGCGCCACGCGGTCGGCGGCGACTCCTCGGTGGCCAGGCGGCCGGCAGCGAGCGTGGCGACGGTGAGGACGGCGAACCCGGCGCCGAGGAGGAGGCGGGCGTCCGCGGTGAACAGCCAGAGGTCGCCGACGCGGCCGCCGAACGGCGCGGCGAACGACGCGACGACGTCGCGGTACGTCTCCGGGTGGCCGAGCAGGGGGACGAGCATCGGGAGGCCGCCGCGCACGGCGCCGGTGGCGGCGCGGCGCGGCCGCGAGTCGAGGTAGTCAGCGTCCAGGAGGACGGCGAGCGGGTAGACGTCGCCCTGCCCCCAGTGCAGCCACGTCACCGCGACGAACAACAGCGCCGCGGCGACCGGCCACGCGAACCAGACCGCGGCGTACGCGGCGCCGAGGACGAGGTAGACGGTGCCGACGACAGCCAGCCACCGCGTCGTCACGCGACCGGCGACGGCGCGCGGCAGCGCCACGTAGTCGATGGCGCCGTGCGGCAGACCGAACACGACGACGCTCGCGACGAGGGGCGCGTAGACGACTGACTCCGGCAGGGTGACGCCGAGGAGCGTGGGGACTGCGGCGACTGCGACGGCGACCCAGCCGACCGCGAGCGCTGGCCGTGCGAGCGTGCGCCGGACGTCCGGGTCGAGGCCGACTACCCCCATCGCGCGACCACCCAGTCGTACAACAGCAAGCCCTGGACGACGAAGAGGTTGGTGACGAGGAAGAACGCGCCCTCCTCGACCGGCAGGCCGGCGACGGCGACGCCCGTGCTGTACTCGCCGGCAATCGTCCAGACGCCGTCCGCGAGCGCGAACCGGTCTGCGGTCGCGAAGTACAGCGTCGGGACGCCCGCGGCGACGACGACGGTGCGGGCGCGCGCCCAGAGGTACCGCCAGCCGACCGCCCACTGCATCGCGAGCACGGGGCCCGCCCACGCCAGAATCGCGCCGAGGTAGTACGTCGCGTCCGTCCGGAGCGCGAGCACGCCGGCGGCCGCGACGAGCAGTCCCGCCACGGCGCCGACTGCGGCGTCCCCGGCGCGCGGCCGGAACGAGGGGTCGGCGGGCGCGGCGACTCGCTGCGTCCAGAGTCCCGCGACTACCGTCTGTAGCGCGATGAACGCGTACTCCTCGACGGGCGCCAGCCACAGCGTCGCGGCGACGCGGCCGTCGCCGTACGTCCACACGCCGCGGCCCACGAGGTAGTTGTCCCACGGCGTCGTGTACGCGAGCGCTAACACGAGCAGGACGCCGATGCCCGCCAGCGACCACGCCTCGTCCGGCCGCCGCGGCGCCCGCCACCGTAACACGGCGAGCACGGCGAACGGTGGGAGGCAGGCGACTGCGAGGAACTGGAGGTACGTCAGCCCCACCCTCGACGCCCCCCTGAGTGGTGTCGGTCCGACGCGGCCACCGCGCTCCACGGTCGGTCGCGGCGCCGGTGGGTGCTGCGTCGGGTCACGGTCGTCTCCTGTTTCGCGTGCACGGCGAAAAGACTGGCGAGTGTGGCGGCGTCCGCCGCGGCCTCAGTCGTCGGCGGGCGCGCCGCCGGTCGGTGCGTCACGCGCGGTCTCGGCGGCGTCGAGGACGCTGTGACTGCGCAGGAGCACGTACCCGAACCCGACTTTCGCGGTGATGTCGAGCACCATGAAGCCGGCCGTCTCGACGCCGATGCCGACGGCGCCCAGGCCTTCGGTGCCGACGAGCCACCAGACTGGGTACACCAGCCAGAGCACGGTTATCATGTTCCGCAGCGTCGTGAACTTCCCGCGCGCGTCGCTGGCGAGCGACGCCGCCTGCTCGGTCAGCGACCCGAACAGGAAGTACAGCAACACCAGCAGGAAGCCGGTGCTGACTCCCCACCAGACGAGGCGCGCGGCCTCGGCGCTCACGGCGCCCGTGCCGCTCCCGGTGAGCGTCGCGACGGCGCCCGTGCCAATCATCAGGACGTCGAGGCCGACGAGCGTGCCGATTGTGGTGCGGTCGGCGCCCGCGAGCAGGCCGAGGTCGTACAGCAGCAGCGGCGTGGTGAACAGCCAGTCGGTGTACCGCGCCCAGTAGACGGGGAGTTCTTCGCCGCCGACCGTCACGGTCGTCACGCCGTACCCGAGCGCCATCGAGAGGTAGTTCACGAACGCGATGGCGGTGATGAAGATGGTCGCGGCGTAGAACTTCCGCCTGCGTTCGGATTCGACCCCCCAGCCCCGGGCGATGAAGTACACCATCCCGAGGAACATGCCGGCCGTGCCGAGCCACAGCCACGTGGCTTCGCTTCCAGGTGTCGCCATGGTGCATGCCAGTATTCGGGCGTAATAGTTGTAAAATTGATACCACAAATTTCGGGTGTCTGGTGCCGCCGTTCAAGTCACGGGGCGTCCAGGCGGCCAGTGTCGGTCGTCGCGCCGACGACCTTCCGGAGCGCCGCGCGCAAGTGCTGGTGGAACGTCGACGGCGACACGCCCATCGACGCCGCCAGTTCCTCGCCAGACACCGCCCGCGACGGCGCGAAGAACCCCGCCGCGTGCGCCCGCCTGAGGACCGCGCGCTGGCGGTCGGTCAGCGCCTCCGCGACGCCCGCCGCCGGCCGGTCGCCAGCGGCCGTCGACGAGTGCGCCCTGACCGCCGCCAACTCCGCGCCGGGACAGCAGTCCGTCACCGCGTCCGCGACCGACCGCCGGTCGGCGTCCCCGGGTGCCTCCACCACGAGGCGGGCGCCGTCCGGCGACGCCGTAATCGACTCGACCGTGACGCCGCGCTCGGACAGCACCGCCACCAGCGACGATTCGCCGACCGCGAACTCGTAGAGCGCGCCGTTGGAGTGGTCGGCGACCAGGGACGCCGACAGCGCGTCCGCGCAGTCCGCTATCTCCCCCGGGTCGCCGTCGTAGCCAGTGACGTCGAACAGCAGCGTCAACGCGCCGTCCTCGCCGCGCTCCGCGCCCACGTACTCCAACTCGCAGTCGTGGACGGCCGCGACCGCGACGGGGAACAGCGACGCCCCCGCGACGTCGAACTCGAGTTCCGCGCGCTCGTCGGTCGCCACCCGCCGGTGGCTCTCCACGGCGTTAATGCCGGTCGCGACAGCGCGCCCGATGGCGCCCAGCACCGTGCGCTCGTGGTCGTCGAAGGCGTCCGCGTCGGCCGCGTACACGCAGAGCACGCCGTACGCAGTCCCCCGGTACGCGAGCGGCACCGCCGCCACCGACGCGTACCGCGCCGTCCACGCGCCGCCAGGGAGCCCCCCGTGGCCCTCGTCGGTCAGCACGCGCACGGAACGGTCTGCGAGCGCCCGCCGCACGGGCCCGTCAGGGTCAATGCCGCGTCGAAGTCAGTCAACTCCGTCCCGGAAGCGGTCACGCCGACCGCGGGCGTCACCGCGTCCGCCGCCGGGTCGTACGCCGCCACCAGCGCGAACCCGTACGCGTCCACGCCGCTGACGCGGCGACACACCGCGCGCTGGAGTTCCTCGCGCGTCGTCGCGCCCACCAGCGCCCCGGTGACGTCCCCGAGCAGGCCGTCCACGCGGTCGAGCACGCGCCGGAGCGCGCGGCGCTCGTCCCGCAGTCCAAGCGCGCGCTCCCGCGCCGCCTGCTCGGCGAGCACGCGCCGCGTCACGTCCGTCTGGAACCCCACGAAGTGCGAGAGGTCGCCGTCCTCGTACACCGGCGCGACGTCCACGCGGTTCCAGAACTCCGTGCCGTCCTTCCGGTAGTTCCGTAACTCCACGGAGACGCGCTCCTCCGCCTCGATGGCCCGCCGCATCTCCGCGACCGGCTCCTCGCGGGTTTCCGGCCCCTGCAACAGCCGGCAGTTCCGCCCGATGACGTCCTCGCGGCTATACCCCGTCAGCCGCTCGTAGGCGTCGTTGACGTACACAAGCGGGTTATCCGGCAGCGACGGGTCGGAGATGGTGATGCCGACCGGCGCCTCGTCCATCGCGCGCTCCTTCAACGCCTCGTCGACGTCGACGGCGCGCGCCGCCGCGACGACGTCCGCTCCCCTCATCCCCGGACGCACCCCCGCTGCGCCCGCCGTCGTGCTCGTGCCACCTGTTACCGTACGGCGCGGAGCGCAAAGTGCGTTTGGCCGGCGTCGCCACTACGCGGCGGACGACAGAGAGAAAAACGCGAGAGAACGCGGGCGGTCAGTCGGCGGCCGCGGCTTCCTCGGCCTCGCTGGCCTCGCTCTCGACGTAATACTGCTCGATGAGCTCCTCGTCCACGCGGTTCAGTTCCTCCTTCGGGAACAGGCTGAGCAGCTCCCAGCCGAGGTCGAGGGTCTCCTCGATGTCGCGGTCGGTGTCGAAGCCCTGGTCGACGAACTCCGCCTCGAAGCGGTCGGCGAAGTCCAGGTAGAGGTTGTCGCGCTCGCTCAGGGCTTCGCGCCCGACGATGTTCACGAGGTCGCGGAGGTCTTCACCCTCCGCGTACGCCGCGTACAACTGGTCGGAGACGTCGCCGTGGTCTTCGCGCGTCAAGCCCTCGCCGATGCCGTCGTCCATCAGCCGCGACAGGCTCGGCAGGACGTTCACGGGCGGCGTCACGCCCTGGCTGTTCAGGTCGCGGTCCATCATAATCTGGCCCTCCGTGATGTACCCCGTCAGGTCGGGAATCGGGTGGGTGTCGTCGTCGCCCGGCATCGTCAGGATGGGAATCTGGGTGACAGACCCGTCCTGGCCCTCGATGCGGCCGGCGCGCTCGTACAGCTGCGCCAGGTCCGTGTACATGTACCCGGGGTAGCCACGGCGGCCAGGCACCTCTTCGCGCGCCGCGCCGATTTCGCGGAGCGCCTCACAGTAGTTCGTCATGTCCGTCAGGATGACGAGGACGTGGTAGTCCTTCTCGAACGCGAGGTACTCCGCGGTCGTCAGCGCCATCCGCGGCGTGACCGTCCGCTCGACGGCGGGGTCGTCCGCGAGGTTCATGAAGACGACGCTGCGCTCGAGCGCGCCCGTGCGCTCGAAGTCGTCCATGAACTCGTTGGCTTCCTCCGCGGTGATACCCATCGCGCCGAAGACGACCGCGAACTCGCTCTCCTCGCCGGCTTCCTCCTCCTCCGGCACGGACGCCTGTCGCGCAATCTGGAGCGCGAGGTCGCTATGCGGCAGGCCGGACGCCGAGAAAATCGGCAGCTTCTGGCCGCGCACCAGCGTGT
>JBDGQF010000033.1:0-8238 GCA_042219255.1 Halobacterium sp.
CTTCTTCTCTCGTGCTGTGCATCGAGTCCTCTATCTGCACGTCGCTGGTCGACGCAAACACGTGGATCATCTCCACGCCCGTCTCCAGCGCCGCCTCCACGTCGGACTCCACGACGCGGGCGAGCCCGCAGGTCGTGGCGTCAGTCGCTTCGGCGATGTCGGCGACAGCCTCGGCTTCCTGGGGACTGTTCGCGGGGAACCCGGCCTCGATGACGTCCACGTTGGCGTCGTCTAAAGCCGCGGCTATGGCGCGTTTGTCCTCGTAGCTGAAGGAAGTCCGTGGCGTCTGTTCGCCGTCGCGCAGTGTTGTGTCGAAAACTCGTACGCTCTCGAACTCGTTACGCTGGGCTAGCGTGCCCTGGAAGAACCCGTTCCCCCGGACTTGCGCCGGGAGTCTCGTTGCGAGACATCGTGTCAGGTTCACAGCGCGGGCTGGTATATACGTCTTTCCCCCTGACAGACGCCGACGCGCCCGGATTCGTCACGTTCGTTCACCCGGGTTTCTGAAACCGCAAGACGGCGGTACGTCAAAGGGAATATAAGGAATTGGGTAGAGGGTAAGTGACTGAATGTTCAATTCTCACGGATATCGGCGATTCAGCGCCGTTTCGGGGGTGTTTCGAGGGGGCGCGCGGCGTGCGCGCGCTCCACACACCCCAACTCGGACTCCCAACTCGGACTCCCAACTCGGACTCCCTCCACCCGGACTTCCTCCACTCTCACCAACCGGCCACCCAGCACCGACTGACCAGTCACCCGCACCGACCGACCAGTCACCCAGAACCCACTAAACGGCCACCCACCGCTACGGCTGACGTAGCTACCTCGTCGCACGCACGAAACCGCAGAAAGACAGGTCGAGTGGTCGCGGACAGCGCCGTCAGTTCCCGCGGCCCTGCATCTTCTCTTCCTCGGGCAGGTCGACGTTCGCCTCGCCCTTCATGCCGGAGCCGATGTCCGCGGAGATTTCCGCGAGGCGCTGCGGGTCGTCCCAGTTGTTCACGGCGTCCACGATTGCGCGGCCCATCAATTCGGGGTCTTCTGCGCCGAAGATGCCCGAACCCACGAAGATGCCGTCGCACTCGTGGTGCATCATCAGCGCGGCGTCCGCGGGCGTCGCGATGCCGCCCGCCGCGAAGTTCACGACCGGCAGCCGACCCATCTCCGCCGTCTCGTGGACAAGGTCGGCGGGCGCCTCGATGTCTCGCGCGTAGTGCTCGCGCTCCTCGTAGGTCATCCCCTCGAGTTCGCGGATGGCGCTCTTGATGGTGCGCTGGTGGTGGACGGCCTGATTCACGTCACCCGTGCCCGCCTCGCCCTTCGTGCGAATCATCGCCGCGCCCTCGTCGATGCGCCGCAGCGCCTCGCCGAGGTTGCGCGCGCCACACACGAACGGCGACGTGAACTCGCGCTTGTCGATGTGGTACTTGTCGTCCGCGGGCGTCAACACCTCGGACTCGTCAATCATGTCCACGCCGATGGCCTCCAGAATCTCGGCCTCCTTCGTGTGGCCGATGCGGGACTTCCCCATCACGGGAATCGAGACGGCGTCGATGATGTCCTGGACGTCCGCCGGGTCTGCCATCCGCGCGACGCCGCCGCGCTTCCGGATGTCCGCCGGCACGGCCTCCAGCGCCATCACCGCGACCGCGCCCGCCTCCTCGGCGATGCGCGCCTGCTCTTCGTTCACGACGTCCATGATGACGCCGCCCTTCTGCATCTTCGCGAACCCGCGCTTCACGAGGTCGCTGCCGCGCCGCAAGTCCTCGAGGTCGGTCTCCGTAGCCATACGTGGGTGTTGCGTGCGCCGCCGCTTAATACAGTTGGTTGCGGAACGAGCGGCCGGCCGACGCGATGGCAAACGATTAGGGGCGGCCACTCGACGCACCAACGATGGCAGACGGAGACGACGCGGACGCGCCGCCGACGCCGGACGCAGCCCACGCGCCGGAAGGGGACGCGGACGTCGACCTGGCGTCGCCGGACGCGCCAGACCCCGAGGAGTCCGTGCGCGAGGCAATCGAGCGCTCGCGGAGCGGCGCGCCCGCCGTCGGCTCCGTCGTCCGCGACCGCTTCACGTCGAACGAAATCTTCCAGCGCATCATCGCGGCCGCCGACGAGGAAATCACGTCCGGGAGCCGCGAACTGTTCTTCAGCGCGCTCGCCGCCGGGTTCGCGATTACGATAACGTTCATGCTGTACGTGTCGCTGACCGCGACCACGGGCGGCGACCCAGTCCTCAGCGCGCTGTTGTACCCGCTGGGGTTCATCTACATCATCATCGGCGGCTACCAGTTGTACACGGAGAACACGCTGCCGCCGGTCGCGCTCACCCTGGAACGCCTCGCGAGCATCCCCGCGCTCTTGCGGAACTGGTCGGAGGTCCTCGCGGGGAACTTCCTCGGCGGCGCGCTCGGCGCCGCGGCGCTGGCGTTCGGCGGCGTCATCTCGCCGGAGGCCGCGTACGTCGCCGCCAGCCTCGCGCAGAAAGGCGTCGAGACGCCGTGGTGGAGCCTTTTCTCGAAGGCGGCGTTCGCCGGCCTCATCGTCGCCGGCGTCGTCTGGGTGGAGTACGCCGCCCGCGACACAATCTCGCGGATGGCCGTCGTCTACATCGCGTTCCTCGCGATTCCGCTCGGCGGCCTCTACCACTCCGTCGTCTCCTTCACGGAGATGACGTACCTCGTCCTCCAGGGCGACCTCGCAATCGGCACCGGCCTCTGGGAGTTCGTGACGCCAGTCCTGCTCGGGAACACCATCGGCGGCGTCGTCCTCGTCACCGTCGTCAACTACTTCCAGACGACCGAACACCGCCTCGCGTCCGCGCGCTTCGAGGGCGCCGACCGCCAGCTTTCGGCCCGCGAGTGGCTGTACGGCGGGTTCGTCGGCCGGTCGTACGTCCCCCTCATCGACCACACCAGCGCGGACGACCTGCCGGAGGCCGACGAGTACCGCGTCGTCGTCCCCATCTCGAACCCGCGCACGGAGACGAACCTCGTGGAACTGGCGTGCACGCTCGCCAGCCAGAAGCCCGGCGCGTCCGTCCACGTCGTCCACGTCGTCCAGATGCCAGACCGGACGCCCCGCGGCTACCGCGTCGACCAGCACGAGCGCATCGTCGAGGACTCGGACAGACTGATGGCGGACATCCGCGGCATCGCGGACGGCTACGACGTCCCCTGCGAGACGTCCACGGTAGTCTCCCACCGCTCGTTCGAGGAGATTTTCGACGCCGCCGACCGGAAGCGCGCCGACCTCGTGGTGATGGGGTGGGGCGACGACCGCCTCTGGGCGAACGGCCGCGCGGAGCGCCCGCTGGACGAACTCACGAACCGCCTGCCGTGTGACGTGCTCGTGTTCAGAGACCGCGGCCTCGACGCGTCCCGCATCCTGCTGCCGGTCGTGGACAACCCGCACGCCGACCTGAACGCGGAGGTCGCGCGCACGCTCCGCCAGACCGCCGGCTCGGAGGTCACGCTCCTCCGGGTCGTCGCCGGCCCCGGCGAGCGCGAGGCCGGCGAGCAGTTCCTCGCGGACTGGGCGGCCGACCACGGCCTGGACGACGCGACGTTCCACGTGGACACGTCCGGCGACGTCGAGACAGCCATCGCCGACGACTGCGGCGACCACACGCTCCTGCTCATCGGCGCGACCTCCCAAGGCCTGCTCGCGCGCCTCGTCCGGAACGCCCTCCACTACGACGTCGTCCAGGACGTCGACACGTCGATGATTCTCGCCGAGCGCGCGACAGACCGCTCGCTCCTCCAGCGCCTGTTCGGCCGGTAGCCAATCCTCCAGCGCTTATTCGGCCGGTAGCGGCGCCAGCCGGGGAGACCGCCAGACCTATGCGGTGCGCCGACACCCCATCCGGTATGTCGACGCCCCGCCG
The DNA here is from genome assembly GCA_042219255.1 of Halobacterium sp. GTDB lineage: Archaea > Halobacteriota > Halobacteria > Halobacteriales > Halobacteriaceae > Halobacterium. The sequence goes on from JBDGQF010000033.1 coordinate 3,890, forward strand.
GGCGGTCCCGTGGTACGTCGCGCCGCTCCCCGAGCGCCTCGAAGACCTGGCGCTCCGCTTCGCGTGGGTCATCGTCGCAGTCAACCTCGCCGGCACCGCGTTCGGGTTCTGGTACTACCGCGTCCAGTTCGACGTCACGCCCCTGGTCGCGTGGCCGCTCGTGCCGGACAGCCCGGTCGCGACGCTGTTCATCGCGCTCTCGCTCGCCGCGTACAAACTCGATTTCGACGCGGACTGGCTGCACGCGCTCGCGTTCTTCGGGTGCATCAAACTCGGCCTGTGGACGCCGTTCGTCCAACTGGTCGTGAACGGCCAGGGCGACCTCTGGTGGGTGATGTACTGGTTCCTCGTCGTCAGCCACCTCGGCATGGCCGCCGAAGCGTTCCTGATTCACCGGTACGCGTCGTTCTCCGTCGGCGCCGTCGCCGTCGCCGCCGCGTGGTACGGCTTCAACGACGTCGTCGACTATTTCCTCACAGTCGCCGGCGGCCCTCACCACACGCTCCTGCGCGCGGAAACCACGCTCTCCGGCATCGACCACTCGATTGCCGCCCACGACCTCGCCGCCGCGGGCGCCGTCGCGCTCACGCTCCTCGCGACGTTCCTCGCGCTCGCGACGCGCGTGAAGTACCTGCAAGCGCGACTCGACTGACCGCCCGTCGACTGCCCCCGTCGCGGACGGTATCGAGCGTGAGCGACTCGCTGTTGAACCGTTTGCTCTCCTCCGAGTTACCAGTTTCAGCACGCTTATCGGCGTGAACTAGCTATCGGGCGCATGGTCGAACAGTCGTCCCTCGAACGACGGAGCGTGACGGTCATCGGCGCCGTCCTCGTCGCGCTCGCCGTCGCCGCTGGAGTCCTGGGGGACGACGGCTGGATGCGGAACGCGGTCGAAGTGGTACTCCCGGCCGTCATGGGGCTCTGCGTCGTCGGTCTCGGGGAGGTGTTGCGGCGACGAGCGTACACGCGCCGGGAAGTGCAGACCGTCGCAGCCAGCGCCGCCGCCGGCGGACTCCTGTTCGTGGTCATCGAGGGCTGGATTCTCCTCATCGCGAAACCGCTCCCCGGCCCCGAACTCGTCGAGGCCGTCCTCGTCTTCCTGCTCAACCGCGTCGCGGTCGGCGTCCTGGGCGCCGCGCTGCTCGCAGTGCTGTACGTCCGAATCCGCCGCCAGAACGCGGAACTCCAGCAGCTCGCGCGGCGCCTCGAAGACCGCAACCACTCGCTCGCCGCGCAGGCCGACAAGCTCCAGACCCAGAACCAGCGCCTGAACCAGCTCGCCCAGATTGTCAGCCACGACCTCCGAAACCCCCTGAACGTCGCGATGGGACGCGCCGGACTCGCGCGCGAGACCGGCGACGCCAGCCACTACGACGCGGTCGAACAGGCCCTCGACCGGATGGAGACCATCGTCACGGACATGCTGACGCTGGTCTCCCAGGGGCGACTCGTGGAGTCCGAGCAGTCGATTCAACTCGGCGCAATCGCCGAGGCGGCCTGGGAGACGGTCGAGACCGGAGACGTGGAACTGGACGTGACGACCGACAGCTACGTCGAGGCGGACGAAGACCGCCTCCGGCACGTCTTCGAGAACCTGTTCCGGAACGCCGTGGAGCACGGCGGCCCCGGCCTGTCGACGGTGACGGTCGGCGAGACGCCGGAGGGCTTCTACGTCGCGGACGACGGCGCCGGCATCCAGCCGGACGACCGCGAACAGCTCTTCGAGCCAGGGTTCTCGACGGCCGACGACGGGTCGGGGCTCGGGACCGTCATCGCGGAAGCCATCGTGGAGGCGCACGGGTGGACAGTCGAGGCCTCCGAGAGCGACACCGGTGGCGCGCGCTTCGACGTCGTGACGGACGCCGCCAGCGGGCGCGAGTAGACGAGTCCTCGCGGCGCGCCACGGGACCGTCGCGACCACTTTTTCAGTCCCGCCCGCGACCACTCGTGTATGTACGACGCGGTCGCCGACCTGCCGTTGACCGTCGATTCGGTGGCGCTCGACCGACTGGAGCGCGAGACGCCGGCGTTCACGCGCGCCACCACCGTCGTCGCGCTCTCCGGCGACGGCGAGACGGGGCGCGGCGAGGACGTCACGTACGAGAACGAGCACCACGACGCGCTCCGCGACCACGAGGCCGCGACGCCGGACGGCGCGGCGTTCGACCTCGCGGGCGAGTACACGGTCGCGGAGTTCGGCGACGCACTCGACGACACCGACCTCTGGCCGGTCGACGACCCCAAGCGCGAGTCGTTCCGCGACTACCGCCGCTGGGGGTTCGAGTCCGCGGCGTTCGACCTCGCGCTCCGCCAGCGTGACGCGACGCTCGCGGACGTCCTCGACCGGCGCTCCGACCCAGTCCGGTTCGTCGTCAGCAGTCGCCTCCCGGAGGGCGACACCTCGCGCGTGGAGACGCTCCTGGCGCGCTACCCGGACGCCGAACTCAAACTCGACCCGACGAGTGACTGGCCGGCCGAGACGTTCGACTACCTCGCGGACGCGGGCGCCGTGCGCGTCCTCGACCTGAAGGGCCACTACGAGGACACGGACGTCGACCAGTCCCCAGACCCTGGACTCTACGAGACTGTGTTCGAGACGTTTCCGGACGCCACCGTCGAAGACCCCGCCGTCACCGACGAAACGCGCGCCATCGTCGCCGAACACAGCGACCGCGTTGCGTGGGACGCGCCGATTCACAGTCTCGACGACGTCCGCGACGCGCCGTTCGACGTCGAGTGGTTGAACGTCAAACCGTCCCGCTTCGGTACCCTCGAATCGCTCTTCGAGACCCTCAAGTGGGCGTTCGACAACGACGTCGCGCTGTACGGCGGCGGCCAGTACGAACTCGGCGTCGGCCGCGGCCAGATTCAAGAACTCGCCAGCGTGTTCTATCCCGCCGGCCCGAACGACGTCGCGCCCGGCGCGTACAACGACGTCGAACTCCCCGAAGCACCACCGAAGAGCCCGATTTTGGTGCCGGACGACCACGTAGGCTTCGGGTTCTGAGACGTCCGCGACCTGCGATGGGGCGTCGGCAGCGGCCCCAATTCAACCCGGTGTGACCCGACCGCCCACCGCACCGCGGCGTGTTCAGTCGGTGTCGACGAGCACGTGGCCGACGGCGACACCAATACCGAGGCCGCCGAACGCGTACATCACCGCGGTGAACGCGTCGCCCTGCCGCAGTCCAACGACCACACCGGCGAGCAAGAAGCCGACTATCGGCCCAGGGTGCGTCTTCAGTCCGCTCTCGGACATGTCGAAATCAATCGGCGGGGCCGGCAAAAACGTCCCGGCGCAGGCGCTCCCTCCCAGGGTCGCCGCCAGAGTCCGCTTCCCTCGGAACTGAGTCTCGACGCGTTAGCCGGAGGGCGCTCAACGTCGTCCGTCGTGCGTCAGTCGCCGTCGCGGTGCGCGCGCACCCAGAGTTCGCCGATTCGGGACAGCCGCGTCCGGTAGGACTTCCCGCGTTCCTCGCGCTCGACGTACCCCTTACCGCCGGGGCCGAGTTTGTCCACGGTGTACGTGACTTTCGACCGGAACGAGTCCGTGTACTCCTCGCTGAGGTCGTCCGCGAGCGTCTTCGCGAGGTCGCTGACCGAGTCGAACTCGCCGTGCTCGCCGAGCGTGTACAGGATGAGTTCCTCGAACGGCTTCACGTTCGAGAACGACGCCACGGGGAGTTCGACAACGTGGCTGCCGTCGATTTCCTTCGCGCCGATGGTGGTGCCGCGCTCGTCGAACTCCGCGAGCAGCGCGCGGGCGTCCCGTAGCTGTTCGCTGACTGCGTCCGCGTCCACCTCGCCCTCGGCGATGTCTTCGAGGAGGTCGGCGCTCGCGCGCAGTTCCTCCGCGAGTTCGGTCTCCAGGTACTTCTCTGGCGCCGTGTAGTACGTGTGGATGCGCTCGCGGTCTTCGGGGTGCTCGACCATGATGGAGTGGGCGGCCGTCGCGAACGCAAAGGAGACGGTGCGCGGCATCGACGCGATGTTCACCCAGACCTCGCCCTCCGGGTCGGCGTCGAGTTCGTCCTCGATGAGGTCGAACGCCTGCTCGAACGCGGCGTCGTAGTCGTAGACGTCGTCGACGGCGACGCGCTCGGTCTCCGCGCCGAGGAGGTTCCGGAAGTCGTCCTCGAGTTTCTGTGAGATGCGCTGGCTGTACTCGACGTTCGCCTCGCTGCCGACCGCGCCCTCCAGGAGGACGACGCGGTCGACGGCCAACTGCTCGCGCACGAGCGGCGCGATGAGCCGGTCGTAGTCGAACCCGACCGGGACGACGTGCGTCTGCATGCGTCACCGTAAGCGGATTGCGCTGAAAAGGCTACCCGTGGCGGCCCGCCGCACTT
>JBDGQF010000291.1:0-1423 GCA_042219255.1 Halobacterium sp.
CGCCACCTCGCGGCCGAGTTCGTCCGCGACGCGCACGACGCGCTCGACGAGCTGTGCGTTGCTCTCGGCCAACTCTCCTTTCTCGTAGTAGACGTTGTCTTCGAGGCCGACGCGCACGTGGCCGCCCAGGAGGATGCCCTGCGTCGCCATCGGCAACTGGTGGGGGCCGAACCCGAGCGTGTTGAACTGCGCGCCCTCCGGGAGGTTGTCCACGAGGTTCTGGAGGTTCCGCGGGCTCGGCGGCGTGAGCGTCCCCGACCCGAAGATGAGCGTCGCGTACGGCGGGTCGTCGACGTCGCGCCGGTCGAGGAACTGCCGCACCTCGTTCAGGTGGCCGTCGTTGAACACCTCCATCTCTGGCTTGATGTCCCGCTCGCGCATCTCGTCGTACAGCGAGTCCACGAGGCCGCGCGTGTTCTCGCTCGTGAGGTGCCGGTAGCGGTTCAGCGGCCCCATGTCGAGGCTCGCCATCTCCGGCGCCGGGTCGGTGCGCAGCGGCTGGTGGCGGACGTCGTCCGGCGCGCCCGTCCCCCCAGTCGAGTGCTGGATTATCACGTCGTCCGCGCGCTCGCGAATCTCGTCGTCGATGGCCTGGAAGCGCTCGGTGGCGAACGACCGCTCGCCGCTGTCCGTCCGCGCGTGGACGTGGACGACCGAAGCGCCCGCTTCCTCCGCGGCGGCCGCCGCGCGCCCGATTTCCTCGGGGGTCTCCGGGACGTTCGGGTTCGCTTCCTTCCCGTGGACGCCGCCCGTGAGCGCCGCGGTGACGACCAGCGGGTCGCCCGCGAGGTAGTCGTCGTACGTCACGACTCGGTCTCCCCCTGGTGTTCGCGGAATATCTCGCAGTGTTCGGCGTGGTGGAGGTCGTAGCGGTCGTTGCAGACGTCCGCGCGCATCGGCTGGACGAACGACTCCGTGACGCCGCAGTACGCGCGCTCGGTGTCGAAGGACTGGCCGTCGCCCTCGCTGCGGTACTCCAGGTGCGGGCAGGTCATACCGCTCCTTCGACCGCCAGCGTGGTAACGGTTCGCCAACCCACGGGTCTCGTGGTGACGCCCGCGTCACCCGGTGACGCTGCCGTCTAACCAGAGTATTCCCGTACGCGCCGCCTACGCCGAGCTATGCCACCGACCACGCTGGGACTCCACCACGTGACGGCCATCGCGGGCGACCCGCAGGCCAACGCCGACTTCTACGTCGAGACGCTCGGCCTGCGCTTCGTCAAGCGCACCGTCAACCACGACGACACCCACACGTACCACTTCTACTTCGGCGACCACGAGGGGACGCCCGGGACGAACATCACGTTCTTCCCGTGGACGGAGACGGGCCGCGACGGCGAGTTCGGTGCCGGCCAGACGCGCGACACCGCGTACCTGATTCGGCCGGACTCCGTCGACTACTGGGTCGACCGCCTCGAATC
>JBDGQF010000291.1:1523-3151 GCA_042219255.1 Halobacterium sp.
ATGGGCGTCGGCACCGTCCACCACGTCGCGTTCACCGCCGACAGCGTCGACGAACTGGAGGCGTGGAAGCGGGCGTACGCCGACCACGGCCTGTCCGCCAGCGGCCCCATCGACCGGAAGTACTTCCAGTCGCTGTACTGCCGCGAACCCGGCGGCGTCCTCTTCGAAATCGCGACCGACGGCCCCGGCTTCGACGCCGACGAGTCGGTCGACGACCTCGGCTCCGGTCTCGTGCTGCCGGAGTGGCTGGAGTCCGAGCGCGAGGAAATCGAGGCCGCGCTCCCGGACTTCGAACCGCCGCGGCCGGACGCCGCCGAGACCGGAGCCGAGTAGTGCGATGAACGGTAACGGGGACACATGACCGAGTACTCCGACCGCGTCGGCGAGCCGTTCCGGTTCGACTACGACTCGCCAGTCGTCCGGTACGGCGCCGGCAGCGTCGCCGACCTCGCCGATGAACTCGACGCACAGGGCCTCGACGACGCGCTCGTCGTCTGCGGGTCGACCGTCGGCAGCACGCCGTCCGTGCTCGACCCCGTGACCGACGGCCTCGGCGACCGCCTCGCCGGCGTGTTCTCCGAGACCACGCCAGAGAAACTGCTGTCGACCGCGCTCGACGGCCGCGACGCCTACCACGAGCACGGCGCGGACGCCATCGTCGCGCTCGGCGGCGGCAGCAGCCTCGACGTCGCGAAAGCAGTCAGCACGCTCGTCGCCGGCGACCACGACCCCGAGGAGGCCGCCCAGGCACTCACCGACACCCACACGCTCCCGATGCCGGACGGCGACTTCCCGCCAATCGTCGCGGTGCCGACGACGCTCGCCGGCGCCGAACTCTCCAACGTCGCCGGCCTCGCCGCGCTCCCCGACGGCGGCCTCGTCGACTCGCCGGTCAGCGGCGGCCTCTCCGACCGCCGCCTCATGCCCACCGCCGTCGTCTACGACCCAGACCTCGTCGCCACGACACCGCGCGGCGTCCTCGTCGGCTCCGCGATGAACGGCTTCGACAAGGGCATCGAGACGCTGTACGCCGCCAACGCCACGCCCATCACGGACGCCACCGCTGTCCGCGGCGTCCGCCTCATGGCCGACGGCCTCCGCGACCTCGGCGACGGCGACGTCACCGCCGCCACCCTCGAACCCGTTCTCGAAGGCCTCATGCTCGTCCAGTACGGCATCTCGCGGCCCGGCGAGACCACGCTGTCCATCATCCACTCGTTCGGCCACGGCCTCACCAGGGGGTTCGACGTCCAGCAGGGCGAAGCCCACGCCGTCGTCGCGCCACACGTCCTCCGATACCTCTTCGAGGAAGTCGACGGCCGCCGCGACCTGCTCGCGGACGCCCTCGACGTCGCGGACGTTCGGAAGACGACAGAGTCGTCTTCCGCAGCCCATCAGAACGCGGAGCGTTCTGAGGACGCTGACGACCGCGCCGAAGCCGTCGTCGACGCCGTCGCCGACGTCCGTGACGCCCTCGGCCTCCCCAGCAGCCTCCGCGACGTCGACGGCCCAGAACCCAGGGACTTCCCAAGCGTCGCCAACAGCGTCGTCAAAGACTCCTTCATGGCGAACGCGCCCACCGACCTCGACCTCACCACCGACGACGTCGAAGCAGTCCTGCACGCCGC
>JBDGQF010000291.1:3251-8086 GCA_042219255.1 Halobacterium sp.
GCCGCCGCGTCCCGCGCGCTGCCCAACGCTTTATCCGGAATGCACCGGTACCCACACCTATGCGAAGCTTCAGAGTCGGGAGCGCGTTCGGCATCCCACTCAAACTCGACGTCACGTTCCTCCTGATTCTGCCCGTGTTCGCGTACCTCATCGGCACCCAGGTCGACGTCTGGGTGAACACGCTGAACGCCGCGCCGTTCAACGCCCAACTCGACCCCGGCCCGCTCACCGACGCGCCCATGCGGTGGTACCTCGGCGTCGCCGCCGCCGTCGGCCTGTTCGCCGCCGTCGTCCTCCACGAACTCGGACACTCCGTCGTCGCGATGCACTTCGGGTTCCCCATCGACTCCATCACGCTGTGGATTCTCGGCGGCATCGCATCCTTCTCCGAACAACCCGAAGAGTGGAGCCAGGAACTCCTCATCGCCATCGCCGGCCCCGTCGTCAGCGTCGCGCTCGGCGTCCTCTCACTCGGCGCGCTCTGGTACCTCCCCGCGTCCCTGGACTTCGCGCGGTTCGTCTTCGGCTACCTCTCCCTCATGAACTTCGCGCTCGCCGCGTTCAACATGCTCCCCGGGTTCCCCATGGACGGCGGCCGCGTCCTCCGCGCGCTCCTCGCCCGCAAACGCCCGTTCGCGCGCGCCACTCAGATTGCCGCCGAAGTCGGGAAACTGTTCGCCATTGTCCTCGGCATCGTCGGCATCCTCGGCCTCAACCTCATCCTCATCGCCATCGCCTTCTTCATCTACATCGGCGCGTCCAGCGAAGCCCAGCGCACCGTCATGAACGCCGCCTTCCAGGACGTCCAGGTCGCCGAAATCATGACCAGCGACGTCCACACCATCGACGCCGACGCCTCCGTCGCCGAACTCATGGAACGCATGTTCGAGGAACGCCACACCGGCTACCCCGTCACGCGCAACGGCGACGTCGTCGGCATGGTCACGCTCGACGACGCCCGCGACGTCAGACCCGTCGAACGCGACGCCGTCCTCGTCGAGGAAATCATGACCGACGACGTCTACACCATCGGCGAATCCAGCAACGCCATGGACGCCCTCGACGCCATGCAGGAACACGGCGTCGGCCGCCTCGTCGTCACCGACGACTCGGGCGACATGGTCGGCCTCGTCTCCCGCACCGACCTCATGACCGCGTTCAACATCATCCAGTCCACGGGCACGAGCGCCGAATCCCCCTCGCTGCGCGCCAGCGGCGGCTGACGCGGCGGAACTCGACGCAGCCGGGCGGTTCATTCCGAGACCGCTATTTTTACTAGCCTGATTCTAGTTCTGGGTGGTATGTCACTCGCAGGGGGGCGAGCGGCTGCTATCGCGCTCTGCACGCTGCTCGTCGTCGCCGCGCCGATGACCGGTACTGGCTTCGCAGTCACGGAATCGAGCGAACAGACAGCCGACCCGTCGACGCTGTCCGCACCGGACGTGGACGCGCCGAACGCCACCATCGACGACGCCACGGCGTCGAACATTACCGTCTCGTACAACCTCTCGGGGCACGTCTCGGACGGCGACCTGGACGTCGTCCTCACGTCGCCGAAGGGCGTCGTGACGGTGAACTCGTCACTCTCCGCCACCGGGAACGCCACGCTCACCGTCCCGAAAGACGAGTTCGGGGGCGGCGAGTTCCAGTACGTCGTCTACGGGTGGAACAACTCCGCGAACGAGACCGTCTCCGGGAGCTTCGAGTCTGCGTGGCTGAACGTCACGTCGAACGCGTCCGTCACGGCCTATAGCGTGAATCGCACGACGCTGACGGTCGGACAGGACGTGCGGGTGAACGCCACCCTCTCGAACCCGAGTTCGACGGCCGAGAACGTCACACTCGGCCCGTACTACGACCTCGAATCGGGCACCACGAACTACCTCGGCCACAACCTCGGTCGGACCGTCGAAGTCCCAGCGAACGGCGAGAAGAACGTCTCCTTCGTCGGTAACTTCTCGCAGACCGGCGACTTCGACGTCTACGTCAACAACCGCTCCGCGACGACGGTCACCGTCGCCGAACCGGTCAGCTTCGCCGACACGAACGTGACAGCCGCAAACGTCTCCGAGGATATCGTTTCCGTCGACGAGGCGGCCACGCTCAACGTCACGCTCGAGAACCCGAGCAGCAGCGACGAGACAGTCTCGTTCACGGCGTCCTCGTTCAAAGGCGTCGACACGACCCAGCGGAGCACGCACGCCGCGACGGTCAACGCCAGCGAGACGAAGACCGTCTCCGTGCCCGTGAACTACTCCGAGTACGGCGACTGGTCGACTGCCGTCTCGGGATACTCCGACACCGTCACCGTGCTCGCCAACGGCACCAAGGTCGTCTTCAACGAGGGCTACCTCTCCGCGAACGAGACGGTCGTCGCGGAGGAACCACAGTCGTTCTACGTGGAAGCAACCAACTACGGCGACACCGCGGGGAGCGCGACACTCAACCTCACCTACGGGAACGGAACGGTCGTCGACAACGCCAGCGTCTCACTGGACTCGCTGAACACGACTGGCGTCTCCTTCACGAATACGTTCCCCGAGACCGGCGAGTTCAATCTCGTCTACGAAGACGACGGTGAGCCGTTCGTCCAGAACCTCACCGTGCGCCCGAACCCGGTCGTCTCCACCAACCTCAGTGTGGTCAGCGGCACTGAACCCACCGGGACAGTGAACGTCAGCGCTAGCTACGACGCCAACGGCCTCTCCGTGAAGGTCGTCAACGCCTCCGGCACCGGCGAACTTGCCACTGAGGGCGTCGACGCGACCACGGAGTTCCAAGTGAACGTCACCGTCCAGAACCTCACGTCCCGGGTGTTCGTCGGGAGCGCGCGCAACGCCTCCTGGCGGCGCATCCAGCTCAACGACACGCACACGAAGCACGTCTTCGAGGGGACGCCCGCCGAAGAACAGTTCCTCAGGGACGCACCGAGCCTCGACAACTGGCCGACGAACGGCACCTACCAGGCGACGTTCGCACGCCAGCAGACGTTCTCGTTCACCGGCTTCCAGCTGGAGGGCGCACCGACCGAACACCAGTCGCGGCTCAACGGCACGCTCATCGCCACCGACGCACAGACGTTCGGCACGCCGCAGTACGTCAACCGCAGCGGCGAGGAGCCGAAGTTCACCATCAAGCTCGCGGCCCCCCACTACAAGGCAAACGAGGTCGACGGCAGCAAGGTCGTCAACGACGGCTACTACGAGGCGCAGTTGCCGAGCCAGCTAGTCGACGACTGGGGCGTCTCCGACCCCGCGAGCGAACTCCAGGCACTCTACCAGGGGAGCAACAAGACATTCTCCGCGGAGTCACTGCCCGACGGCGGCCTCGCCGTCTCGCTGGACATCCACTACTCCGCGGGGTCGGTCGCCGTCTCGCCGGACACGAGCGACTCCACGGACGACTCCACCAGCGACAACACGTGGTACACCGGTGGTGACTCCGACGACGAGGAGACCGAGGAGTCCACGACGCCGTCCGAGAACGACACCACGCGCGTCGTCGAACTGGCGGACGACGCTGCGCCCGATGCCGTGTCAGTGACGAACGTCTCCGCCGGAACGAACGTCACCATCGACTTCGGCGTCAGCGGCAATAACTCCACCACCAACGAGACAGAGACCGACGCGCCGGCCAACGACACCGACGCGCCAGCGAACGACACCGTCACCAGCGACGCGCCCGCGGCCGTGGAGACGCTGAACGTCTCCGTCGAATCGAACGCGTCGTTCACCGTGAACGTCTCCACGAGCACCGACGCGCCCACGGAGGCCGGCAACCAGACTGAGTCCCTGCCCAGTGCCAGCGACACCGCGGCGTACGTCTCCGTCGAGCACGACGGGCTTACCGACCAGGAGATTGGTGACGCGGCACTCACGCTCGCGGTCTCCAAATCCCGTTTCGACGGCCGCAGCGACGCCGCGAACGCCACCGTACTCCGCCTGCACGACGGCGAGTGGCAGCACCTGAACACCACGCTCGTCGGCGAGACCGACGACGAGTACCGCTTCCACGCGGACTCGCCGGGCCTGTCCGTGTTCGCCGTGGTCGAACCCGAACCGGATATTGCCGTCAACGGGGCGTCGCTGGACGCCGCTTCGGTGACTGTCGGCGACACCGTCACGGTGACGGCCACCGTGTCGAACGACGGCGGTGCCGGCAACGCGTCCCTCAAAATCTCGCTGCCCGGCGACGACACCGTGGAGACTGTCTCGCTGGACGCCAACGAGACCACGACGGTCACGTTCTCGCAGGCTGTCGACCGCACCGGCACGTTCGACGTCACCGTCGGAAACACCACCGCGGGGACGCTGACGGTGAACGCAGAGCAGACCGCGACTCAGACCGCCACTGCGACCGAAACTACGGCGACGGCGACCCAGCAGCCCACCGTGTCCACGACGGACTCGGCGACGTCCTCGACCGACACTGACACGCCAGGGTTCGGCGTGCTCGTCGCGTTACTCGCACTGGTCGCCGCCGCCGGAGTCCGGCACCGCACCTGACCCGTCTCGCCGACCCGGGTGCCGGTATCGCTTTCACGGTATTTCTCGCTGTCCGGCGGTCTCATACAGCAGTCGCTGTGCGGTTCGGTCTCGAAAGAATCAGTCCAGGGGCGAGAATCGAACCGGAGCCAGCGGTTCCTGCTCGCTCCCGATGGTCGCTGCGCGGGCGTGCCGCTGGCAAGCTGCAACTCTCGCGTACTTGACTGCACACGAGCGAACGCTCAGCGACACGCGGAGCGGTCGCTGTGCGGTTCGGTGTCTGAAAAGGTCCAGGGGCGAGAATTGAACCCGCGTCTCAGCCTCCACAAGGCTGAAGGATAGTCCACTACC
>JBDGQF010000376.1:0-8060 GCA_042219255.1 Halobacterium sp.
TCTCGACGTGCGTGCCGCCGCAGGCCGCCACGTCCCAGTCCTCGACGGTGACGATGCGGACGCTGTCCGCGTCGCTCATCACGCCCTCCTCCGTCTTCGTGTTGAACGCCACGTCCTCGCGGCTTTTGGCCTCCTCGGCGGGGACTTCCTCCCAGGTGACGTCGTGGGAGTCCCAGACCGCGCGGTTCGTCAGTCGCTCCAGGTCGGCGAGCACGCTGTCGTCGATTTCCGTGCTCGTTTCGAAGTCCACGCGCACCTTCTCCTCGCTGATGTCGAACCCGCCGTACCCCAGGTCGTCGAGGACGCGCCGGCCCGCGCCGTACAGCACGTGGCTCGCCGTGTGCGCGCGCCGCGCGTACCGGCGGAACTCGGGGTCGACCTCCGCCTGCACGTCGTCGCCCACCTCGAAGTCCGGTTCCGCCGCGAAGAAGTGGACGACGCCGTCCTCGGTGGACGCCACGTGGTCGACGGCGACGCCGCCGACTGTGCCGCGGTCGGCGGGTTGGCCGCCGCCCTCCGGATAGAAGTACGTCTCGTCGAGCGTCACGCCGTTCTCCTCGACCCCCGTCACCGTCGCCGAGAACGACGTGGTGTACGGGGCGCTGGGTGCCAGCGAATCTGCCATACGCGTCGGGAATCGCTCCCGGTAGAAAAACTGCCCGCCGCTACTCTCGGCTCAGTTCCACGTCCAGGTAGTCCTCGAGCGCGGCGATGACCGACCCGCCGACGCTCGCCTGCGCCGCGCGCGCCTGCTCGACGGCGAGCAAGTCGGACTCGTCGATGTCCAGTTCCTCGGCGAGCTCCTCGCGCTGGAGGCCCGCGTCCTGCCGGGCGCGCACCGCGCGCTCGCCGTAGTCCGAGACGAGGTACGGCAACTGGTCGCGCTCGTAGTCCGTCCCGTTCTCCTCCCAGTGACTGGAGTCGCCGGTCGCCTTGTCCAGGGCGCGCGCCGTGTTCTGGGCGGCCTGCTTCTTGCGCTCCTGGTCGGTGTCCGGCTCCCGGTCGGGGCTCTCGTCGTGGCTGCTCGCGCAGTCGGGGCAGACCCTGAGTTCCGCCCCAGCGACGTCCGCCGTCTGCAGCGACTCTGCCGTCGACCCGCAGAGCTCGCAGGTCTGGCCGCCGCCGCTGCCGCCGGCGCCGCCGGTCGAATACTTCGGCATACCCTGCGGTATGGAGGCGCCGACATTTTAATACATGGTTTGCCGGCCGGAACCGTCGGATTCTCCGGCCGGCGCGCCGGACTGGGGCAGCGGCCACCGGCCGTCCGAGAACGCGACGCCGCGATTTTCCGCGGTGAAAACGCCAACAGACAGTATAAGTGCCCGCGGTGTCAGCGCACGGGTATGCCACCGGACTTCGCCGACCGCGTCTACCTCGCGTCCCTCGACAGCGCCGACCTCGCGGCGGCCTTCGGGGACGGCTACGAGACGGCCGCGGAGCCGCCGGCCGTCTCCGGCCTCCTGCGGAGTCTCGCCGACACGCACGCGTGGGCGACCCGCGACACGGACGCGCTCGCCGACCTCCAGCGCGGCGACTACGTGTTCTTCCACCGCGACTTCGGCCTGCGGAGCGTCGGCCAGGTGTGGGCGACCACCGCGGACAGCGACGACGTCGCGCGGTACACCGACGTCGACGACCCGGCCGGCGAATGGGGCGTCGTCACACTCACGAACGTCCAGCCGGCGCTGGACACGGTCTCGCTGATGTCCCTCGGGATGGACGACGCGCGCCGCGACGCCTCGCTGTACCGCCTGGACGGCGACGTCGCCGCCGACCTCCGGTCGACGTACACGACGCCCGCGCGCCTCGTCGAGGACGCCGTCGCGGAGCCGCTCGCGTTCGACGTGCCGCCGGGCGGGACGCCCGCCGACCGGCGGCCGAGTCCCGAGCACGAGTCGCCACCGAGCACACAGTCCGACCCGGGCGTAGCAGCCGTGCGGGGAACGGACACGGTGCTGGACGCGCACCTGGACGCGCTCGACGGCGTGCGCACCGCGGCGTGGCGCGTCCTCGCGCTCGCCGCGTTCCTGCTCGCCGCGACGCTCGCGGTCGTCGCGCGCTACCGGCCGCCCTCCGGGCCACGCCTCGTCCTCAACGGGCCAGTCAGCGCGGGCGTCGTCGCAGTCGCCGCCGGCGCCGCAGTGGCGACGGGCGTCGCCGTCCACGCCGCCGTCGCGCCGCGCCCCGGCCTGGGAGCGTTCACGCGCGAACAGACCGCCGCGGTCAGGCGCGCCGGCACCACCGAGTCCGCCGGCGACGCCGCCACGCACGTCGCGGGGAAAGTCCAGGCGTTCTGCCGCCACCTCGACGCCCGCACGCGCCGCCTCGGCGCCGCCGTCGCCGCCGCCACCGTCGCCGTCCTCGTCGGCTGCGTCTACGTCGCGTACGGCCTCGGCGTCCAGGTGTCGCCGTCCGTCCGCCCGCTCTCCGTCCCCGCGCTCGTCGGGTTCCCCATCGTCGTCGTCGCCGCCACGCTGTTCGTCGTCCGCCACCACCTCGGCGAGCTCCGCCCGGACGCCGGCGGCCCGGCGCTGTCCGACCGCGTGCCGTCCCCGAGTCCCCCCGGACTCCGCGTCGGCGCGCGCGTCGACGCAGCGAAAAAGCGCCTCTCCGCGCTCGCGGCACGCATTCGCCGCGCCCGGCCGTGACGCGCCCGGGCCACGACAGGAGTTCCCAGAGGCTTGGAAACAGGGGGGTTCATTTACCGGGAGCGAGCATACACTCACGTACCGATGACCGCCAGTGAGGAGTTCACCTTCGACTGCCCGTCCTGCGGGGCGTCCATGGAGGTCAACCCGGCGATGAAGGACGCGCTCGTGGACAACGGGTGCGTCGTCTGCGGCGCGTCCGTCACCGCCGCCGCGTTCACCGAGACCGGCCACTCGCCCGAACAGTAACTGTCCGGCTGTCGCCGCCCCGCCCTCACTGGCGTTTCAGCGCCCCTCGCGCCATTCTACGGGCTCTCGCCGCCCCAGATAGGCAAGTATAAAGATATTCCCGAACAAGGACGGGACAACCCACTATGGCGCTGGAGAAGCAGACCGAGATGTCGCGGGCCGAGACCGACGCCCTGCTCGGTCAGCACGAGACGGGCGTCCTCTCGCTGGCGCGCGGCGACGACCCGTACGCGATTCCGATTTCCTACGGCTACGACGCCGACGAACGCAGGTTCTACCTCCGCCTCGTCTCGACGCCCGAGAGCGAGAAGCGCGAGTTCCTCTCCTCGAACCCCGACGCCCGCCTCGTCGTCTACGAGGAGGACGAACCGACGTACCGCAGCGTCGTCGTCACCGGCGAACTCGTCGAGATTCCGCGCGACGAGATGACCGTCGAGCACGTCGAACAGTACGGCGACGCCAAACGCCCGCTGTTCGAAATCTGGGGCGAAGCCAAACCCGACCTCGACATCCAGTTGTTCGAACTGCGCGCCGACGACATCAGCGGCCGCCACATCGAACTCGACGAAACGCGGCACGCCTGACGCAGCCGACCGACGTCTGCTCCTCCAGCCGCTCGCGCCACGCCGTCTCACGCCCAGTCTCGCGCTCAGTCTGACGCTCACTCCTGTGGCCGTCGACCCGCACGCTCAAGTGCGGACGCGGCCAACCCCAGGACGATGACTGGCGGCATCCGCGTCACCGTCGCGTTCCCCGCGCCACCCGTCTGTCCCGTCGCCGGCCTCGCCGAACGCGCGGACACCACCATCAGCGACGTGTCCACGAGCGTCGCGCCCGCCGCGTCCACGGACTGCGTCACGGAGTTCCTCGTGGACGCCGACGCCGTCCCAGAGGACTACGGCGACCCCGTCTTCGAGTACGCCGACCGCCACCTCTACCGCGTCACGCACGACGCCGACACCGACTGTCCCTGCGTGTGTCTCGGCGAGTTCGACACGCCAATCGACCGCTACTTCGCGGACGCCGGCGACCTCGAAGTCGTCTTCCACGCCCGCGAGTTCGACGAACTCCAGGCCATCGTCGCGGAGTTCCGCGACCGCTTCCCGGATGTCGACATCCAGCGCATGGTGCGCGCGCCCACCGGCGGCGCGCCACGCGACGACGTGTTCGTCGACCGCGGCAAACTCACCGACCGCCAACTAGAGGCCGTCAGGACTGCCTACGAGATGGGGTACTTCGACCAGCCGCGGGGCGCCAACGCCAGCGAAATCGCGGCCGAACTCGACGTCACCGCGTCCACGTTCACCGAACACCTCGCCGCCGCCCAGCGCAAACTCCTCGCGGACGTCCTCGAAGAAGGCTCGTGACCGCGCCGCTGGCGGCCGCTCCCGGCCGCCCGACCCGCCTTACTTAAACCCCCCTCGATACCGGGGTCGTACACTCCTCCCCCCGGAGGCCATTCCATGAAGTATGAGCCAGAGTCAGCCGCCGGCCGCCTTCCGCTCGCGCCGCACCGACGACGAGCCCACCAACCTCACCGACGACGACGCCGTCCAGGGCGTGCTGGACGCCGTCGACGACGCCGACTGCCGCGCCATCCTCGAAGCCACCCGCGGGGACGCCCGCACCGTCAACGAAATCGCCGAGCGCTGCGACCTCGCGCAGTCCACCGCCTACCGGAAAGTCGACATCCTCGCGGACGCCGGCCTCCTCGACGAGTCCCTGCGCATCCGCCAGTCCGGCAAGCACGTCAGCGAGTACACGTGCAGCGTCGACGACCTCACGCTCACCCTCACCGCCGACAACGGCGTCGAACTCACCGTCTCCCACACCGAGACCCAGGCCGACGCGACGTTCGGCCAGTCGTTCGCCACCCAGACCAATGTCGCAGACGACTGACCAGCGCCGGTTCGCGTCCCTGTACGTGACTCTCACCGGCGAAGAAACCATCACGGTGCCCCAGCACGACGACGCCGGCCGCCGTCTCCAGGACGACACCGACCGCGACGTCGCCGACTACGTCGCTCACACTGCGCGCGAACACGGTCTCGACGACGCCATCGACACCGCAGACGAAGCGCTCGCGGACTGACGTCTTCTGACTCACTGTCCTCAGAACACACCTCGCCCGGCCACGGCACCGCTGCTGTGGAGTGTTGCGGCGGAAAGGATTGTGCGTGGGTGATGTCCCTTGCGAGGGAATCACCGTGCATCGCATTGGACGGATTTCACGTCCGAGCGATGCGTGGGACCGGATTTGAACCGGCGAACCTCTACAGGACAGCGCCCTCAACGCTGCGCCTTTGGCCTAGCTTGGCTACCCACGCTCGCTACGTGCGTTTGCAATCCACCGTATCCACCGACCAATTAAAACCCCTACGATTTGGCCGTCGTCCGCGGACTGTGGACACGGCGCCGACACCAGCGGGACTCGCTGCGAGCGCGGCCGCCCACGGCCGTCGTTTCGGCGCGCTAACCTTTGGAAAAGGTCTTGAGGCAGGACGCTGCGTGGAGTGATATGATAGCGACCGCGCCCCTGGTCGACACACTCGCAGCCATCGATTTCGCCGACGCCACGTACGACGACGTCGCGCTCGCGCTCCAGAACGCCGAGTACGCGGAGGGGGACGCCGCCGGGTTCACGACGGAGACGTTCCGCGAGGACGAAATCTCCGGTCACCTCGTCGTGTCGTCGCCGACGACTGTCGGCGCGTACGACGCGGCCAGCGGCGCCGTCTCCGAGCAGGAAGTCGACCAGACCGACGTCGTGCCGTTCCGCATCGACTTCGCGGACGACCTCCTCGAAGTGTTCGGCGGGCGGGCTGACGCCAGGCGAGTGCGCGACCACCTCGGACGCCTCGACGACGCGTCGCTGACGTTCGAGGACTTCGAAATCGACGTCCCGGGACTGTACGACGCGCTCGCGGCCGGCGACCTCGACACGACGGTGACGTCCGTGCGCGTCCGGAACTTCTCGCCCATCGAGCAGACGGAGGGCGACTGCTTCCTGCGCGTCGGCGAGGACGCGGACGTCGACGCGCTCCTGGACGAGTACGGCAGCGACGTCTACTTCCTCGGCACCGAACTCGCCGTCGACGGCGACACCGTCACGGTCGGGGTCTACGAGACCGGCGCCGTCCAGGTGTACAGCAGCACCGACGCCACCGAGTCCCTGCTCGCGTCCCTGAAGACCGCCGTCCGGTAGTCGGCGGCAGTGAACAACCCTGAAGTGGCTGTCCGCCCCAGCAAGACGTATGCCAGGTGGGTCCGCGCGCCGCCACGTCGGGTCGCTGACGGCCGTCCTCTCCGCGGCCTCCATCGCACTCGTAATCGCCGCCGTCCGCGGGTTCGTGCCGGCGTCCGCGCTCCCGCGCGCACCGGACGCCGTCCTGTCGGCGATTCCGACGGTGAACGCCGCGGTGAGCGCGCTCGCAATCGTCACCATCGTCACCGGCGTGCGCGCAATCCGGCGCGGCGACGTCAGGCGGCACAGGGCCGCGATGGGGTCGTCCGCGCTCCTGTTCGCGCTGTTCCTCGCGCTCTACCTCTACCGCATCGTCCTCGAAGGCACCACGCACTTCGGCGGCCCAGACGCCGTCTACACGTTCGTCTACCTGCCAATTCTCATCGTCCACATGGGCCTGGCAATCGTCTGCATCCCGCTGGTCTACTACGCGCTCCTGCTCGCCGGGACGCGCGACGTCAGCGAGATTCCCGAGACCAGCCACGCGAAAGTGGGGCGCGTCGCCGCGGCGCTGTGGGTGGTGTCGTTCGCGCTCGGCATCGTCGTCTACCTCCTCCTGTACGTCGTCTACTGACCAGTCGCGTCCGCGGTTCACGGGCGCTGCGGCTGCGAGGAGAGAGGATTACGCAACGCTCGGAACGAGCGCGCGAGAAGACGTGACTGCCAGTCAGTCGTCGGGGGGCGCCTCGGCGGCAGGGTGCTGGACGTCGCGGTCTGTCGACTCGCCGGGCACGTCGTAGGGGTACTCGCCGGTCACACAGCCGGCGCAGAGGTCTGCCTCGGACTTCCCGACGGCGGCCGTGATGGCGGACAGCGAGAGGTACGAGAGGCTGTCCGCGCCGATTTCTTCTGCTATCTCCGCGGGCGTCCTGTCCGCGGCGATGAGTTCCTCGCGGGTCGCCATGTCGATGCCCATGTAGCAGGGCGCGACGATGGGCGGCGCGCCGATGCGCACGTGGACTTCCTCCGCGCCCGCCTCGCGGAGCAAGTCGACGAGCTGGCTGCTGGTCGTGCCGCGGACGATGGAGTCGTCGATGACGGTGACCGTCTTCCCCTCGACGGTGGACTTGATGGGGTTGAGTTTCAGGCGGACGGCCTGCTCGCGCTCGTCCTGCGTCGGCATGATGAACGTCCGGCCGACGTACCGGTTCTTCATCAGGCCCTCCGCGAACTCGACGGTCGCGCCCTCGTCCTGGGCGGCTTCGGCGTACCCCGAGGCGAACGCGCGACCGGAGTCCGGGACGGGCATCACGACGTCGGAGTCGACGCCGGCTTCGTCCCAGAGCTGTCGGCCGAGTTCGCGGCGTACCTCGTAGACGAGTTCGTCGTCGATGACGGAGTCCGGGCGCGCGAAGTAGACGTACTCGAAGAAACAGTGCGCGGTGTTCTGGGCGTCGACGAGCTGGTGGGAGTCGAAGCCGCCGCCGTCCTCGTGGAGGACGACGAGTTCGCCCGGCCGGACGTCCCGGACGAGGTCGCCGCCGAGCGTGTCGATGGCGGCGGACTCGCTGGCGAGCACGTAGCCGTCGTCGAGTTCGCCGATGACGAGCGGCCGGTTGCCGAGCGGGTCGCGCACGCCGAGGACGGTGTCGTCGTGCATGATTGTCAGCGAGTACGACCCGTGGATGCGCCCCATCGTGGTCTCGACGGCGCCGACGATGTCGTCGTCGAGGAGGTTGCGCGCGAGGTCGTGGGCGATGACCTCGGTGTCGCCGTCGCTCGTGAACGCGTGCCCGCTCGCCGCGAGGTCGTCGCGGATGTCGTCGGCGTTCACGAGGTTGCCGTTGTGACTGAGGCCGAGCGCGCCGCCCTTGAACGACACCGAGAACGGCTGCGCGCACGACTTGTCGACGCTGCCCGCCGTAGGGTAGCGGACGTGGCCGATTGCGGCCGGGCCGACCAGGTCTTCGATGTCGGAC
>JBDGQF010000413.1:0-1138 GCA_042219255.1 Halobacterium sp.
ACGACGGCTGGCCGCTCGTCCTGGAGTCCGAGCGCCCGCGCGGCGTCGCCGTCCTCGACTGACCGGCGGGGCTGGACGCGAACGCTTTTCCCGCGACGCCGCCTCGCCACGGCCATGGACGCGTGGAAACTCGTCGCGGGCGTACTGGTCGTGGTCGGCATCCTCCAGCTGCTGGCCGCGCTCGGCGCGCCCACGCTGACGGCCGGCCTCACGACGGCCGTCACCGGCCTGCTGTTCCTCGGCGTCGGCTACCTCGCGTTCTACCGCGCCGACGTCGACGGCAGCGACGACGGCGACGGCGACGAACAACGCGCCGCCGAGGATGGCGACGGCGACGGCGACGCCGAGGAGTAGGCGGCCGCCCGCAATCCCCGTTCTTTTTCTCCGGGAGCGCCGAACCCGCTGGCATGGCGAAACAGCCCCACTTGCTCGTCGAGGAAGGCGACGTCCACGAAATCGCGCTCGTGCCCGGCGACCCGGGCCGCGTCGACCGCATCGCCTCGCACTGCGACGACAGCGAGGTCGTCGCCGAGAACCGCGAGTACAAGGTCGTGAACGCCACGTACGACGGCGTCGACCTCACCATCTCCTCGACCGGAATCGGCTGTCCGTCGGCGGCCATCGCCGTCGAGGAGCTCGCGAAGGTGGGCGTGGAGACGTTCATCCGCGTCGGCACCATCGGCGCGCTCCAGGAAGACATCGAGGTCGGCGACATGGTCGTCGCGACCGGCGCCGCCAAAGAGGAGGGCACGAGCAAGCGCTACGAGTCCGCGGAGTACCCCGCCGTCCCGGACTACGACGTCCTCACGAGCCTCGTCGCCTCCGCCGAATCCAACGACGAGGACGTGCACGTGGGGCCGATAGTGAGCGACGACGCGTTCTACAACGAGAGCGACGAGTACGTCGCCGACTGGAACGACGCGAACCTCCTCGCCATCGAGATGGAGGCCGCGACCGTGTTCTCGCTGGCGCGCCGCCGCGGCCTCCGCGCGGGCGCCATCTGCACCGTCGACGGCAACCTCGTCGCCGGCACCCAGAAGGGCGCGGACGGCGAGGACGAACTCCCCGAGAAGGCGAAGAACAACGTCGCGCGCGCCATCGACATCGCACTGGACGCGGTCGTCGACCTCGCGTAGCG
>JBDGQF010000413.1:1238-2716 GCA_042219255.1 Halobacterium sp.
CAGCCGAAACACCCAACTTGCGGCGCGGGCGAGTGCGTTGACATGCTCTCGGCGTTGTGGCGGCGGGTCGCGGCGGCGCGGCGCCGGGTCGCGCGCTTCGAGCGCCGCGAACTCCGCCACCTCCGCCGGTGGCTGGAGACCACGAGCAACCTCCTGCACGTCTCCGTTCTCCTGTTCGTCCCACTCCTGGTGGGTCTGGTGACGCTACTCGCGAACAGCGTCGGCGCGGTGTCGTTCCTCCTGTTCCCGCCGCTGGCTTCGGGGACGTACACGCTGTTCTCGGAGCCGGAGGGGAAGTACTCCGACCCCGTGACGTTCGTCGGCGGGATGACGCTTGGCGCGCTCTGCGGGTGGGCGGCCGTCGAGTCCGCCGCCGCCGTGTACGGGATTCCGTCGTCGGCGCTCGGCGTGGACGCTGGCGCCGCGGCACTCGGCGTGCTGTTGACTGGCGCGGCGACGTGGGCGCTCGACCTGGAACTCCCGACCGCGTTCTCGACGTCGCTTCTGGTGCTCATCACGGGCACCGCGCAGTTCGCGTACGTCGTCGGCGTCGCGCTGTCCACGTCCCTGGTCGCCATCGTGTTCGCGGTGTGGCGCGCGGAGTTCTACGAGGAGCGCGCCCGCTACCTCTACCGCACCACGGAGGCCGACGACCACGTCGTCGTGCCGATGCGCGGCGAGGACGCGCCGAAGGCGGCGATGCTGGGCGCGCGCATCGCCGCCGCGCACGACGCCGGCAAGGTCGTGTTGCTGGACGTCGTCGACGACGAGGACGTCGCCGCGGCGGAACGCGAGTCCATCGAGAACGGGACTGGGTCGCCGGCCTACGTCGAGGACGCCGAGTCCACCGCCGAGGAGGAGGCCGCCGACGCCGCGGCGCGCCGCCTCGAACAGCAGGCGACGCGCATCGAGACGCGAGTGGGCGTACCCTGCGACGTGGTGGTCGCGGTGGCGGACGGCGACCGCGCGAAGACGGTGCTGTCGACGGCAGAGGAGACGAACTGCGACCTCGTCGTGACGCCGTTCGAGTACGACGACAGCGGCCGCCTCACGTCGTTCCTGCGGACGCTGTTCGGCAGCCGAATCGACGTGGTCGCGCTGCAGTCCGCCAGCGAGCGCACGCGCTGGAAGCGCATCATGGTGCCCGTGCGCAGCGCGTCGGAGGTCGCGCACGCGATGCTGGACTACGCCGAGCGCCTCGCCGGCCGCGGCGGCACCATCAGCGTGTGTTCGTGCATCGAGGCCGAGCGCGAGCGCCGGTCGGCGGAGTCGATGCTCGCGAACCTCACGGAGACCGTGGAGTCGCGCTGCGAGACCAGGGTGTCACGGTCGTCCGTGGAGGCGTTCGTCGAGCGCAACGACGCCCACTACGACCTCGTGTTCCTCGGCGCGAGCACCGACCGGTCGGCGGCGTCGAAGTTCTTCTCGCGGCCGACGTACGAGCGCCTGCGCGGCCTGGAGACGGACGTCGCCGTCGT
>JBDGQF010000413.1:2816-7998 GCA_042219255.1 Halobacterium sp.
CGGTCGCCGAGCGCGGAGCGCGCGAGCAGGCGGCCGCCGATGACGGCGGGACTGATGACGGTGTCGGCGCCCGCGCGCCGGAGTTTCGCCTCGTTCTCCTGTTCGGTGGCGGCGGCGACGACGCGCACGTCCGGGTGGTTCTCGCGGACGGTGAGGATGACGAGCGCGTCCTCGCCGTCGTCGTTGGTCGCCGCGACGACGGCGCGCGCCCTGTCGACGCCCGCGCGCTTGAGCGCTTCGTCGTCCGCCGGGTCGGCGGCGAGCACGTTCAGGTCGCGTTCGCGGAGTCCGGGGACGTCCTTGCCGTCGCTGGTGAGGACGATGAACTGGCGGTTGCTCGCCGCGAGTTCGGTCAGAATCGGTTCGGTCAGGTCGCCGTAGCCCGCGACGACGACGTGGCCGTCGAGGGACTCTAGGTCGCTCTGTGTCATGCGTCCGAGTGCGCTCGCGAACCGGGCTTCGAGG
Source organism: Halobacterium sp. (assembly GCA_042219255.1). Taxonomy (GTDB): domain Archaea; phylum Halobacteriota; class Halobacteria; order Halobacteriales; family Halobacteriaceae; genus Halobacterium. The sequence continues at coordinate 3,282 of JBDGQF010000413.1, forward strand.
GCCGGGCCGAGCAGCGCGGTGAGGGCGATGGCGAAACTCGCTGTGCCGAGGACGACCACGGACAGCGAGAACAGGCGTGCTTCCTGCGTGGTGGGCGTGACGTCGCCGTAGCCGACGGTGCTGGCGGTGACGAGCGTGTAGTAGAACGCGTCCAGCATCGTGTTGACGCCCGCGAACCCGCGTTCGCCGCGGAGCGCGTACGTGCCGATGGTGCCGTACGCGAGGATGCCGAACAGCGCGCCGCCGGCGGCCAACTGGCTGGTGGACAGCGAGATGGGTTCGTCGAAGCGTTTGCGCGCCACCGCGAGCAGCGGGAACGACACCACGGACAGCACGACCAGCGGCACGGAGTACGGCGTCGCCTGCACGAGGCCTTGCGCGGCCGTCACCGGGAGCAGGACGAGCGTGGAGTACCACGCGACGCGCAGGCCGCGGCGCAGGCCGAACGCGCTCATCACCATCAGGAAGCCGGTGAGCGAGCCAGTGAACCCCGCGGTCTGGCTGATTGCGGGCGGGATGTGTTCGGCGAACGGCCCGAAGTTCGCCGTCGGGTCGACGATGCCGAGGATGCCGACGCCCACCGACAGCGCGGCGACGGCGAGCGTCAGCGCGACGGCTAGCCGCCCCGTCACGCGTTCGACGCCCGGGATGTCCATACGACTACGGCGGACGCCCCGCGCCTTAACGGCAACGGGTATCGCGGTGCTGCGGTCGGACGACGGCGGCGGAGGTATTCGGAGCACGTGAGCCGTCGACGATGGTCGGAGCAGGCGGGCCGTCGACGATGGTCGGAGCACGCGGGCCGCCGACAGCGGTAGCGTTTTGTCGGGGGCGCGAGTCCTCCAGTGTATGCCATCTGCTCCCGTGCAGGCGCTGCACGGCATCTACCTCGGCCTGCTGGCGGGCGTGATTCCGGCGCTGGTGGCGTTCGGGTTCGGGTTCCTGTTCCGGTACGTCACCGGCCTGTCGATTCCCGCGTTCGGTGTCGTCGTGCTCGGCGTCGCGCTCGCGGGCGTGAACGGCGGCCTGCTGGCGTTCGCCGACCCGACCATCACGCAGGCGGCGAACTCCACGACGCTGGTCGTCGCGCTGCTCGTGGTCGCGCTGTTGACGTTCTACACGCACGCGGTCGGCGACCGCCTGGGCGCGTCGCTGCCGCGCCGAATCAGCCTGAAGGCGCTCCGCAAGCGCAAACTGCACGCGGACGCCATCGAACTGGTCGGCGGCCGGAACGAGGTCGCAGTGGACGTCGTCGGCGCGGTCAGGGACATCGAGGGGTATCCGCCGCTGCCGGAGTCGCTGCGCGCGGAGATTCGCGCCGTGGACTGGCGGTTCCCCGCCGACCTCTCGCTGTCCGAACTGGAGAATCGGTTCGCCGACCGGTTGCGCTCGGAGTTCGACGTGCAGGAGGCGTCGGTCGCGGTCGACGAGCACGGCCGCGCGAGCGTCGCGGCGGCGCCGCCGGCGGCCGGCGTCTCCAAGCGCACGCCGGTCGGGAAGCGCGCCGTCTCCGTGCCCGCGCTCGTGCCGACCGGTATCGCGCGCGGCGACGAGGTGTCCGTCCTGACCGGCGACGACCGCGTCGACGGCACCGTGGTGTCCGCGAAGTCCGGGAAGGCCGCGCCGGCGGAGGAACCCGCCAAGGAACCGGAGGCCGACGAGGTGGAACCGGCGACGACGGCGACGCCCGCGCCGACGACCACTGGCGGCGAGGGGCGCGTCACCGTCGCCGTCGACCGGTCGGCCGCGGAGTCGCTGCTGGCGGCCAGCGACGCGCGCGTCGTCGTGCTGTCCAGGGGGACGCGCCGCGAGTACGAACTCCTGGGGCTGTTGCGTCGCGGCGGCCAGCGCGTCCGCCGCCTCACGCTCTCCGCCGACGCGCCGTTCGCCGGCGCGACCGTCGGCAAGGCGGACCTCCGGGAGACGTACGGCGTCGTGATTCTGGGCGTGCGCCACGAGGGGTCGTGGGTCGTCGCGCCGGACGCGGACGTGGAGCTGTCCGCCGGCGACGAGGTGTTCGTCGCGGGGCCGCGCAGCGCCCTGGACGCCTTCGAGGAGGTGGCGGCCTGATGGTGTCAATCGCGGAATTAGCGGAGGCCGGCGGCGTCCTCTTCCTCGCCGCAATCGTGGTCGCCGCGCTCGCGGCGGCGTTCCGGTGGTACTTCCGGCAGGAACTCCCGGTCGGCGTCGCGCTGCTCGTGGACGCCGCCGTCGTGACGCTGTACTTGAACACGCGCGTGGCGCTCGGGCAGGCCATCGCCGGCCGCACCGACGTGCTCGCGCCGGAGGAAGTCCTGTTCAACCTCGCGGTGTTCGGTATCGCGGCCGTGCTCGCGCCCGGTGCGTCCCGCGTCGGTGACCGCGTGGGCGTGCAGTTGCTCGCGGCGACCAGCACGCGCGAACTGGAGGGCGAAGTCGGCCGCCTCGTGAAGACGGTGGGGCGGGCCGTCGCGGTCGAACTCCCCGAGGAAATCGAGGACATCGAGGGGTACGACCCGGTCGCCGAGGACGTGAAGACCGACCTCGCGGGGAAGACGCTCATCTTCCCGCGGCGCCTGACCGTCGCGGAACTCCAGGAGCGGGTCGCCACGCGACTGAAAGAGGACTACGACGTCGGCTACGTCGACGTCGAACTCGCCGAAGACGGCACGGCGACCTATCTCGCGCTCGGCCGCCGGACCGCGGGCATCGGCCCGACGCTGCCGCCGGGGACGGCGGCCGTCGCGGTGCACGCCGACCCCCCGAACGCCGCCGGTTCCGGCGACCTGGTGCAGGTGTGGCGCACGGACACGGAGCCCGCGGAGCGCGTGGCGACGGCGGAAATCCGCGCGACGTACGAGGACACGGTGACGCTGTCCCTGGACGAACTGGACGCGCGGACGCTCGCGGGCGGCGACTACCGGCTGTTGACGCTGCCGTACGAACCGGGCGCCGACCGCCAGTTCGCGTCCGTGCTGCGGAGCGCGGACGAGACGATGGTCGTCGCGACTGTCGCGGACGGCAGCGACCTGGACGGCGCCACCGTGTCGTCCGTGGAGGGCGCGGTGGTCGCGGTGCGCTCGGAGAGCGGCGTGGACGCGATTCCGTCCGGGTCGCGCGAACTCGCGCCCGGGGAGACCCTGTACGTGGTCGCGCGGCCGGACGTCGCGCGCCGCCTCGACGCCGCGGCGTCCGCGCCAGCGGGCGACGGCGCGTAGCCGCCTGGACTGCCGGCCCCGTAGCACCTATGGGTGGGCGTCGCCGAGGGGCGTACATGGAGTGGAAGCTGTTCGCGGACCTCGCGGAAGTCGGCGGCGACCGCCGCATCACGGTGGACGTCGACGACGGCGCGACGGTCGGCGACGCGCTCGACGCCCTGTTGGCCGACCGTCCGGCGCTGGAAGACCGCATTCTGACCGAGGACGGCGACGTGCGCGAACACATCAACATCCTGCGGAACGGCGAGAACGTCCGCCGCGAGCAGGGACTGGACACGGTGCTGGAACCGGGCGACGAACTCGCGCTGTTCCCGCCCGTGAGCGGGGGCTGATGTTCACAATCGCGCACCGCGGGTTCGCGGGCGTCGCGCCGGAGAACACGGCCGCCGCGGTCGAGGTCGCCCGCGAGCGCGCGGACGGCATCGAGGTGGACGTCCAGCCGGCAGCCGACGGCACGCCGGTCGTGTTCCACGACCACCGGCTGGACGACGCCGCCGAGTCACGCGGCGTCACCGACGGCGAGGGGTTCGTGTGGGACGCGACCCCGGACGACCTCGCCGACCTGGACGTCCTCGGGAGCGGCGAACCGGTGCCGACGCTCGCGGCCGTCGCGGGCCTCGTGCCGCCGGGCGTGGAGTTCCACGTCGAACTGAAGACGCCGGGCAGCGAGGACGCGCGACTCGGCCTGGACGGCCCGAACGTCTCCGCGTGGCGGCCGTTCGTCGAGCGCGTCCACGGCGTGCTCGCGGACTGCGACGTGCCCGTGGTGTACTCGTCGTTCTTCGACGGCGCACTGGAAGCCGCCCAGGAGGTCGCGCCGGACGCGCCGCGCGCGGCGCTGTGCCTGGACACCGACCGCGGGCTGACGCGCGCCAGCGAGTTCGACTGTCGCGCGCTCCACCCACCGGTGGACGACGTGGACGCCGACGTGGTCGACCACGCGCACCGCGACGGCCGGAGCGTGAACGCGTGGACGGTGACGGACTGGCGGGACGCCGTCGCGTGCCGGGACGCCGGCGTCGACGGCGTCATCACTGACTATCCCGGCGTCACCGACTATCCGGACGCAGTAACACAGTTCTGACGCGCCCCTACTGGCTGTCGTTCGCGGGGAACTCCAGGGCGACGGTGCCGGTCGCGACCGGTTCGCCGCCGTTCAGGCACGCCCTGTCGACGCCGCCCTGGTCGAACTCGCCGTTCCCGTTCACGTCGGCGTACATCGCCAGCGCCGCTGACTGCGTGCCCGTGTAGTTCCGTTCGAGCGCGAACGTCGCGTTGTCCACGGCGACGCCGCTGTCGGTCGCCGTGGCGTGTTCGATGCCGACGACGCTGCCGTTCACCGTCGCGACCAGCAGGACGTCAGCGCCCGCGGGAATCTCGTAGCCGTACGTGAGTCGCTGGCCGTCGCCGGTGACGGCGACGCCGTCCCCGTGGAACGCGACGGTCGACCCCTCGCAGGCAGCGACCGGGTCGGCGCCGCGGTCGAACGAACAGCCAGCGAGCGCGACCAGGAGGGCGAG
>JBDGQF010000201.1:0-7997 GCA_042219255.1 Halobacterium sp.
GTCGCCGGGTTCGAGGTCGTCACGGAGTTCGTCGGTGACCTCGGTGAGCGCCTCCTGATTGTTGCCGTGTTGCTTGATCACGACGCCCTCGTCGTTTAGCTCCTGAACCGTCGCCACGAACAGCGGCGACTGCTTGAGCTTCTTGTTCTCGTGGGAGAGCCGTTCGAGCTTCTGCTGGTACTTGTTGTTCTCGGCGTTCGCGTCGAGGAGGCGGTCGCGCATCTCCTCGTTCTCGTCCTCGAGGGCGGCCAACTGCTCCTCGAGCGCTTCGATTTTCTCCTGGAGCGAAGCGCTCTCGTCGTAGGGCAGCTCGGCGTCCTCTGCGGTCTCAGTCATCACCACTGGGTAGGGTGCTGGTTCATAAGAGGCTTCGGGTGACCCAACCCGCTCCCAGCGGAGATAACCATTGTGCATTTTCGATTGCGAAAGCATTATCAAAGTGCATCCAGAATGGGTAGGTATGAGCGCCACCGCAATCGACGGCGACACCGTAGAGGCACTCGAAGACCTGCCACCCAGCGCCAAACTCGTCGCGAAAGTCCTGGAGTACAACGACACCCTCACGCAGAGCGAACTCGCAGAAGAGACACTGCTGCCCGCGCGCACGGTGCGGTACGCGCTCACCCGTCTCGAAGAACAGGGCGTCGTCGAGTCCCGCTTCTCGTTCTCGGACGCCCGCAAGCGCATCTACACGCTCGCCTGACCGCGCCACGCCCTCCACGCCCCTCCTGCTCCTGCTGCGCCACTCCTTCGCCGGTCGCCGTCCGGTGGTCTCCGCGGACTCTCCTGCTTTCGCCCTGCTAGCGACGCGTCCGTCCGTGGAAGCGCCGAACCTTTATCCGGCGTAGCGCTACACCTTCACAGCAAATGGTACGCGTCATCCACACGGGGGACACCCACCTCGGCTACCGCCAGTACCACTCCCCCGAGCGCCGTCAGGACTTCCTCGACGCCTTCCGGTCAGTCGTCGAGGACGCCGTCGCGCAGGACGTCGACGCCGTCGTCCACGCCGGCGACCTGTACCACGACCGGCGGCCGGGCCTCCGCGACATCCTCGGCACCATCTCGGTGCTCCGGCCGCTCCGCGACAACGACATCCCGTTCCTCGCCATCGTCGGCAACCACGAGGGCACGCGGGACGCCCAGTGGCTCGACCTCTTCGAGACCCTGGGGCTCGCCGAACGCCTGGACGAGACGGGACGCGTCGTCGGCGACACCGCGTTCTACGGCCTCGACTACGTGCCGGAGTCCAAGCGCCTAGACCTCGACTACCAGTTCCAGGAGCGCGGCGCCGACCACACCGCGCTCGTCTCCCACGGCCTGTTCACGCCGTTCGCGCACGCCAACTGGGACCTCGACGACGTGCTCGACCAGTCGAACCTCGACTTCGACGCCGTCCTCCTCGGCGACAACCACGAGGCCGACACCGCCCAGGTCGGCGACACGTGGGTCACGTACTGCGGGTCGACCGAGCGCGCGAGCGCGAGCGAACGCGAGGCGCGCGGCTACAACCTCGTGGACTTCGAGGACGGCGAGGTCGCCATCTCCCGGAAGGGCCTGGACACCAGGGACTTCGTGTTCGTGGACGTCGACCTCGGCCCCGAGGACGGCACCGAGTACGTCCGCGAGCGCCTCCGCGAACACGACCTGGAGGACGCCGTCGTCGTCGTCACCGTCGAGGGCGACGGCGACACCGTCACTCCCGCGGACGTCGAACGGTTCGGTGACGAACGCGGCGCGCTCGTCACGCGCGTCAACGACCGCCGCGAGGTCGAGACCGAGGACGACGTCGAGGTGTCGTTCGCCGACCCGGACGAAGTCGTCCGCGAGCGCGTCCGCGAGATGGGCTTGAGCGAAGCCAGCCTCGACGTCGACAGCACCGTCCGCGACGACGACGTCGCCGACGCGAACGTCCGCGAGCGCGTGAAACGCCGCGTCCAGGAGGTCCTCGAAGACGCGGACTCAGGGAACGGTGACAGCGACAGAGAGAACGGCGGAGACGACGGCGGAGAGCGTGCAGACGACGCTGACGGCGATACGACTGAATCGGCTGCGGATACCGAACAGGGCGAGCAAGTGCAAGCGACCACGATGGAGGACTTCTCGTGAGGTTCACCAGAGTCTCCCTGCAGAACTTCAAGTGCTACGAGGACGCGGACGTCCGCCTCGACAGGGGCGTCACCGTCATCCACGGCCTGAACGGCAGCGGCAAGTCCAGCCTCCTGGAGGCGTGTTTCTTCGCGCTGTACGGCGCGAGCGCGCTCGACAAGACGCTGGACGAAATCGTCACCATCGGCGAGGAGGAAGCCGAAATCGACCTCTGGTTCGCGCACGCGGGCGAAGACTACCACGTCCACCGGCGCGTCCGGTACACTGGCGACCGCGCGACCACGGCGGACTGCGTTCTGGAGACGCCCTCCGGGAGCATCGATGGCGTCACGGACGTCGAGGAGTACGTCGGCGACCTGCTGCGGATGGACGCGGAGGCGTTCGTGAACTGCGCGTACGTCCGCCAGGGCGAGGTGAACAAGCTCATCAACGCGTCGCCGTCGACGCGCCAGGACATGCTCGACGACCTCCTCCAGCTCGGTAAACTCGAGGAGTACCGCCAGCGCGCTGGCGACGCGCGCCTCGGCGTCGAGGACGTCAAGAGCAACGTCGAGGGGAAACTCGACCAGCTAGACGAACAGATAGCGGACAAGGAGGCGGACAGTCCACACGAGACGCTGGCCGCCCTGCAGTCCGACCTCGCGGACGTCCGCGAGGACATCGAGAACTACGAGGAGCAACGCGACACCGCGAGAGAGACGTTGGAGGACGCGCGTGACGTCCTGGAGCGCTTCGAGGAGAAGCGCGAGGAACTCGCGGACGTCGAGGACACCATCGCGGACGTCCGGGAAGCCATCGCGGAAACGGAGTCCGAGCGCGACGACCTGGCCGACCGCGTCAGCGACCTGCGCGCGGCGGCCGAGGAACTCGACGCCGAGGCCGAGGGACTGGCCGCGGACACCGACCTCGACAGCGCGAACGTGGAAGCGGCGGAAGCGCTCCGAGACGACCTCGCCACGGAGCGCGAGGACGTCACCGAGCGAATCTCGGAGGTCGCGCCCGAGGTGTCGAAGCTCCAGACGGAGGCGGACAACGCCGCCGAGCGCGCCGACGAACTCGACGAGCGCGCCGAGGAGCGCCGCGAGACCGCCACCGAACTCGAAGAGCAAGCTGACGAGGCTGAAGCGGAGTACGAGGAGGCCGTCGAGCGAATCGAAGAACTGGACGCCGAAATCGAGGCCGAGAAGGCGGCGTTCGAGGACGCGCCGGTCGAGTTCGGCGACGCGGAGGCCCACAGGGACTCCCTGGAGGCCGACCTCGACGACCTCCGGGAGCGCCGCGAGGACGTGCGCGCCGACCTCCAGTCCGCCGAAGACCGCGTCGAGGAGGCGGAAGCGCTCCTCGAAGAGGGGAAGTGTCCGGAGTGCGGCCAGCCCGTCGACGGGTCGCCGCACGTCGAGAGCGTCGACGAGTACCGCGAGCGCGTCAGCGACCTCGAAGGCCAGTTGGAGACCATCGAGGCGGACGTCGAGGACGTCCGGGAGCGCATCGACCGCGCGGAGTCACTCGTGGAACGCGAGCGCCAGGTCGCGGAACTGGAGCGCAACCGGGAACTCGCCGTCGAACGGCGCGACGACCGCGAGGACGCCGCTGCGGAGGCGCGCGAGGAAGCCGAAACCAAACGCGAGGCGGCCGACGAACTCGAAGCGCAGGCCGAGGAAGCACGCGAGGAAGCCGAAACCAAGCGCGAGGCGGCCGAAGACGCGCGCGAGGAACTGGCGTCCCTGAACGCCGAGCAGTCCGCATTGAAGGAACGCATCGAGGCGCTGGACGACCTCGTCGACGTCCTGGAAGCCGCCGCGGACAAGCGCGAAGAAGCCGACCAGCTCGCCGAGAAGCGCAGTGACCTCGCCGACCGCAACGACGAGCGCCGCGAGCGCCTCGGCGACCTCCGCGAGCGAAAGCAGTCCCTGGAGGCGGCGTTCGACGACGACCGCATCGAGCAGGCCCGCGAGGACAAGCAGCGCGCCGAGGACTACATCGAGAAAGTCGAGCCGAAACTCGACGACCTCTACGAGGAGCGCGACAGCCTCCAGGGCCGCATCGGGGCCGCCGAGAACGCCATCGAGGAACTGGAGGCGCTGCGCGAGCAGCGCGAGACGGTCACCGCGCGCCTCGACGAACTCCAGGGGATTCACGACGAGGTGTCGGAACTGGAGTCGATGTACGGCGACCTGCGCGCGGAACTCCGCCGCCAGAACGTCACCAAACTCGAACGCCTCCTGAACGAGACGTTTGACCTCGTCTACCAGAACGACTCGTACGCGCGCATCGAACTCTCCGGCGACTACGAACTCACCGTCTACCAGAAGGACGGCGAACCCCTCGAACCCGACCAGCTGTCGGGCGGCGAGCGCGCGCTGTTCAACCTCAGCCTCCGGTGTGCAATATACCGCTTGCTCGCGGAGGGCATCGAGGGGGACGCGCCGATGCCGCCGCTCATCCTCGACGAACCGACCGTCTTCCTGGACTCCGGGCACGTCTCACAGCTCGTGGAGCTAGTGGAGTCGATGCGCCGCCTGGGCGTCGAGCAAATCGTCGTGGTGAGCCACGACGACGAACTCGTGGACGCCGCCGACGACGTGGTGCGCGTGGAGAAGGACGCGACGACGAACCGGTCGCGGGTCGTCCGGGACGCCGACGAAGTACTGGCGGACTAACGGGCTTCAGACGACGCAGTCCTCACAGAATTCAGTCGCGGAGCGCCTCGATTCCCGTTCTCCCGGTGTCCGTGAGTGCGTAGCCGCGTTCGCCGGCGACCGTGGTCTCCGCGACGAGGCCGGCGGCGCGGAGTTCGGTGACGGCGCCGAGCAGGTCGCTCTCGCAGGTGTCGTACGCGCCGAGCATCACGCGGGCGGCGAGCGGGCCGCGGTCGGCGAGGTCGACGAGAATGCCCACCATGAAGTCGTCGTGGCAGGCCGTGACGACGCGGCGCGCTCCCTCGGGAATTCCCGTGGCGAGGACTTCGAGGGGTGCGTCGCCGCCGGCGGGTTCGAGGTCGTCGTTGGGGACGTGGCGCTGTTCGCCCGTCTCCGGGTCGCGGACGAGGCTGCTGTCGGTGCTCTCCTTGACGAGCACGTACCGCCGGCCGTCGCCGTCGCGGATCGTACGCATACCAAGTGAAAACAGGTGTGCGGCCGTAGGCCTTCCGCCTCGGCCGCGCCGTCTGCGTGGCCGCGCTGCCGATTGGTTAGTCGCGGCCGGCGTCCAGGTCGGCGACGGCGCCCGCGTCCGCGTCGCCGTTGCTCGCGGAGTCGGCGGCCCCATCGGTGTCCCCTTTGCTCGCGGAGTCGGCGTTGGCGTCCCCGTCGTCGGCCTCCGCAGCGTCGTGGCGGTCGTCGGCGTCGCCGTCATTCTCGTCGGCCTCGTCGGCGTTCTTGTAGACGCGGTACTTGTAGACGCCGTAGGCCGTGAGGACGAGGCCGGCGGCGACGAGGCTGGTGCCCGTGTCCCACTGGCCGCGGAAGACGGCGAGCATCGCGCCGACGCTGACCGCCATGAGGGCGACGTTGAACACGAGGACGAGCAGCCAGAACCGCCGCTGGAGGGCGGGGTCGGCGTCGGACTCGTCCGGGACGTCGACGGACGGCGCGAGTTCGCGCTCCGCCTCGGACTGTTCGTCCGGGAGCAGCTCGTCTAACACGCTCGGAGAAGGGCGTCGTCGGTGGAAAAGCGTTGCCTATCAGAGCACGTCGCCAAGCGACACTGCGTTCGTCGCCTTGAGCCACGCGAGCGGATTCTCGGCGTCGTAGAATACGACCCCGTCCTCTGTGTCGTAGGACTCCACGGTGTCCCGGGCGTCGTCGGCCTCGGGCAGCTGTGGCACGTCGTTGGTGCGGTGCGCGTCGCCCGCTGCGTGGTCAGTCACGTGAGTCACCTCGCGCTGTGGTATGCAGTAGCATACCATAAGCCTTCTCCCAGTGTCCGATTTCGCCGCACAGAAGGGCGAGTTTTTAGGCGGGAGGCGAGTATGACGAGACAATGGAAGACACGGACCTCTCCGAGTTCATGCACGAGGGGGGCGACGCGTCCGACGACGGGGACGCGCCCGACGAGGACGTGGTGCGGGCGGAGGCGGAAGTGGTCGCTGGCGACGCCGACCCGGTCGTGAACGAAATCGTGAGCGCGGAGGCGGACGCGCTCCCGGACGTCGACCGCGAGGTCGAACTGATGGTCACGCAGGTCGACTACACCGTCGAGGGGGACGGCGACCGAGAACGCCCCGTCCTCCACGTGTTCGGCCGCCGCGAGGACAACACCGCCGAGCACGTCCGCGTCCACGGGTTCCGACCGTACTTCTACGCGCCGACCGAGCGCCTGGACGAGGACGACCTGACGGACGACGTCATCACTGGCTACGAGGAGACCGACGACGACGGCGAACCCTACGAGTCCATCCGCGGCGAGCGCCTGACGAAGATTTTCGGCCGGACGCCCCGCGACGTCGGGAATATTCGCGACAAGTTCGAGCACTACGAGGCGGACATCCTGTTCCCGAACCGCCTGCTCATCGACAAGGACATCACCAGCGGCATCCGCGTGCCGGAGCGACGCGCCGAGGACGGCGCCGTCTGGGTCCACCACGACGAAATCGAGACAGCCGACGTCGACGCCGACGTGCGCGTGAACACGTTCGACATCGAGGTCGACGACCGCTCCGGGTTCCCCGAGGAGGGCGAGGAGCCAATTGTCTGCCTGACGAGCCACGACTCTTACAACGACGAGTACATCGCGTGGCTGTACGAGGCGCCCGACGCCACCGCGCCCGCGCCCTCCGAGGTCGCCGACCACGACCTCCTCGACGAGGACGCGGACGTCGAAGTCAGAGGGTTCGAGACTGAGGAAGCGATGCACGAGGCGTTCATCGAGTACGTCGAAGAGACCGACCCGGACGTCCTCACGGGCTGGAACTTCGACGACTTCGACGCGCCGTACTACATCGACCGGCTGGACGAACTCGACCCGTACACCGACCGCGACCTGGACTCCGACCGGCTCTCCAGGGTGAACGAGGTCTGGACGTCCGGCTGGGGCGGCCCGAACGTGAAGGGCCGCGTAGTCTTCGACCTGCTGTACGGCTACCAGCGGATGCAGCGCTCCGAACTGGACTCCTACCGGCTGGACGCGGTCGGCGAGAAGGAACTGGACGTCGGCAAGGAGCGCTACACGGGCGACATCGGCGACCTCTGGGAGCAAGACCCCGAGCGCCTCCTGGAGTACAACGTCAGGGACGTGGAGCTCTGCGTGGAAATCGACCGCAAGCAGAACATCGTGCCGTTCTGGAAGGAGGTCGCGGAGTTCGTCGGCTGCAAACTCGAGGACGCGACGACGCCCGGGGACGCGGTCGACCTCTACATCCTCCACAAGGCCCACGGCCGGTTCGTGCTGCCGTCGAAGGGCCAGCAGGAGTCCGAGGACTACGAGGGCGGCGCGGTCTTCGACCCCATCACGGGCGTCCGCGAGAACGTCACCGTGCTCGACTTGAAGAGCCTGTACCCGATGTGCATGGTGACGACGAACGCGTCACCGGAGACGAAAGTCGACCCCGAGGCGTACGACGGGGAGACGTACCGCGCGCCCAACGGCACGCACTTCCGGAAGGAGCCGGACGGCATCATCCGCGAAATCATCGACGAGACGCTCGCGGAGCGCGAACAGAAGAAGGCGCTGCGGAACGACCACGACCCGGAGAGCGAGGCGTACGACCGCTACGACCGCCAGCAGGCGGCAGTGAAGGTCATCATGAACAGCCTGTACGGCGTGCTGGGCTGGGAGCGGTTCCGCCTCTACGACAAGGAGATGGGCGCCGCGGTCACCGCGACCGGCCGCGAGGTCATCTCGTTCACGGAGGAGGCCGCCAACGACATCGGCCACGAGGTGGCGTACGG
>JBDGQF010000253.1:0-7908 GCA_042219255.1 Halobacterium sp.
ACGATGGCAGTACAGCGCTTGGACGCGCCCGACCCCGGGGAGTTCGTCGCGGCGGCGAAGCGCGCGTTCCGGGACGGCGCGGTGTTGACCGTGGAGGCGCGCTGCGAGGTGGAGTACGAGGGCCGGACGAGCGGCTACCTCGACGAGGGCGACCGCCTCCTCGTGGCGAAACCGGACGGGACGTTCCTCGTCCACCAGCCGACCGGCCACAAGCCCGTGAACTGGATGCCGGGCGGCGGCACGGTGGAGGCCCGGGAGAGCGAGGGGGACGCCGTCCTGCTGGCGCGCCGCACCAACCCGAGCGAGCGCGTGGAGACCCGGCTCCTGGAGGTGTACGGCGTGACGCGCTTCGACGCGGAGGACGGCGCGACGTACGAGGAGTCCGGCACGGAGGCGGAGATGCACGAGTACATCCAGAACAACCCCGAGGAACTGGAGGACGGCCTGCGCATCGTCGAGCACGAGCGCGAGACGAAGTACGGGTTCGTGGACTTCTACGCCGTGGACAGCGAGGGGACGCCGGTGGTCGTGGAGGTCAAGCGCATCCAGGCGACCCTGAACCACGTCGACCAGTTGAAGCGCTACGTTGAGCTGTACGCGGAGACGAACGACGACGTGCGCGGCCTCCTGGTCGCGCCGTCGGCCTCCGAGCGCGTGCGCCGCACGCTCCGGGACAACGACCTGGAGTTCGTGGAACTGGCGGAGTTCGGCCTGGACGCGAAGGGTGCGACGGAAGCGAAACTCACCGACTTCTAGCCCGTCACTGTCTCACACACGCCCCGAACTCATTTGATGGGGTGTCGTGTCAGTCCGCGCATGGTCGACGCCCGCGAGTACCACGAGCGCAGCAGTTACACGCCGGCAGGCGTCCGCGAGCGCGACTTCTCGCTGGACTTCGAGAACAAGCCGCGCCCGTACAAGATGTACGAAGACCTCCCGCACGTCGAAGCGCCCGGGGAGGCGGACGCGCCCGAGGCGCCCGCGCTGGACGCGATACCCACGACGCACGCCGACCCGGAGCAGGACGGCGAGGGCGGACTGGACATCGACGCGCTGCACGCGCTCTGTCACTACGCCGCCGGCGTCACGAAGACCCTGGAATTACGCGGCGAAGAGGTGCGGTTCCGTGCGGCCTCATGCACGGGGAAACTCTACCACGTCGACCTCTACGCCGTGACGGGCGACCTCGACGGTCTGGACGCCGGCGTCTACCACTTCGACCCGGACTCGGACGGCTTCGACGTGCTCCGCGAGGGCGACTACCGCGGCGTCCTCGCGGAGGCGGCGGGCGGCCACGACGGCGTCGCGGACGCGCCGGTGACGTTCGTCGCGACCTCGGAGTGGTGGCGCAACGCCTGGAAGTACCGCGAGCGCACGTACCGGCACGCGTTCTGGGACGCCGGCACCGTGCTCGCGAACCTCCTCGCCGTCGCGCACGGGAGCGGCCGCCGCGCCTCCGTCGTCACCGGGTTCGCGGACGACCCCGTCGTCGACCTGCTCGGCGTCGACCCCGAGGAGGAAGCACCCCTCGAACTCGTCCCCGTGGGGAGCGGCGACCCGGCACCGGAGTCGCGCGACGTCCCGGCCATCGACCCAGTGGAGGCGCCGCTCTCCGAGGAAGTCGTCGAGTACCCCCTGAACGCGGACGCGTGGCGGCAGAGCCGACTCCCGGACGGCGACGCTGTGCGGGCGTGGCGCGACTCGTTCGCCGCCGCCGACGACCTGGGCACGCACGGCGTCGGCGACGGCGACCTCGTCGAACTCGACCCGGTCGACCGCGAGACGGCGTCCAGCAGGCCGCTCGGGAACACGATTCGGCGGCGCGGGTCGCTGCGCGAGTACAGCCACGACGCGGTCAGCGACCGGAAGTTCGCGACAGTCCTCGACCGCGCGCTCCGCGGCGCGCCGCTGGACTGCCTCGGCGCGGCCGGCACCCGGCGCGTCCTCGACTGCTACTGTCTCGTCCACGCCGTCGACGGAATCCCGAGCGGCGCCTACCAGTACCACCCAGGGGAGAACGTCCTCGAACGACTCGGTGACACCGACCGCGAGACCGCAGGCCACCTCGCGCTCGACCAGGACGTCGTCGGCGACGCCGCCGCGAACGTCTACCTGCTCGCGGACGTCGACCGCCTCCACGACGCCGCCGGCGACCGCGCGTACCGCGTCGCGCAACTCGCCGGCGGCATCGCGCTCGGCCGCCTCTACCTCGCGACGTACGCCCACCGCGCGCTCGGCGGCCGTGGGTTCACGTTCTACGACGGCGAAGTCGCCGACCACTTCGCGCCGCGCGCCGCAGGACAGTCGCCGATGACGCTGTTCGCGCTCGGGAAACCGGAATAATCGTCAGCCGTCGGCGCCTTCGTGTTCGAGGAGCGCGCGCTTCGCGTCGACGCCGCCCGTCCCGGAGTAGCCGCCGAGGCCGTCCGCGGCGACGACGCGGTGGCACGGCACCACGATGGGCACCGGGTTCTTCCCGCAGGCGTTCCCCACCGCGATTGCCGCCGAGTCGACCTGTTCGGCGACCTGGCCGTACGTCCGCGTCTCGCCGGGCGGAATCGAACGCATCGCCGCCATCACGTCCCCGAGGAAGCCCCCGGGCGGCCGGACGCCGAGGTCGAAGCGGTCGCGGTCGCCCGCCTCGTACGCGCGGAGTTGCTCGCGGACGGCCGCCTCGCTGGCGTCCACGTAGTCGAGGTCGACGTCGAAGTCGTGGCCGCAGACGGTGACTCGCACGGGCAACTGGACGCGGGCAGGCCGCTTGAATCTGTGTATCGACCCGCCGGCCCCACAAGACCCATGCGCCACCTCCATCGAACGGTTGACATGAACCGCCGCTCGTACCTCGCCGCGACTGCGTCGGCCCTCGTCGCGTCCGCTGCAGGCTGCGTCTCCGCTGGCGACGGGGACACCGAGGCGACGACCGAGTCCAGGTCGACGACCGTTACGTCGACGCCCGCCACGACCGACGACACGGCGACGCCGACCACGGCCGCGTCGCAGGTGTCGATATCGGACGTGACCGTACAGCCCGCCGCCCTGGAAGTGAACGTCGACTACTTCGTCGTCTACGACGAGGGGCAGTACGTGTTCGCGCGGTCGACAGTCACCGAGGGCACTGTCGCGCTCGACGACTACGCGCTCCGCGTCGCAGGCGAAACGTTCGAGCCATTGACGGGCAGCGAGCGCCGCCGGCTCTGGCGCTATCGGCAGACCGGCGACTACCACCCCGACGTCGGCGGCACACTCGCGTTCGAACTCCCCGGGAGCGTCGAAGCGGCCGACCCAGAAGCGGTCATCTCCCACCCAGGCGGCGAGCACGAACTAAACGCCGGCGAGGGGGCGCGACTCGCGTCAGCCCACGCGTTCGCCGTCGAACTCTCGGCGCCGGAGACCGCGACGGTGGGCGAGTCGCTGTCCGTCGAAGTCACCGTCACGAACGAGGGAGCGTCGCCGGCGCGGTTCGTGGGCGGTCTCAACCGCTACGGGCCGCGCGTGGCGTCGATACCCGTCGAAGCCGTCCGGCCGCTCGTGCCGGCCGGCGAGTCCGTGACGCGGACTATCGACCAGTCCGACGTGACCACGGAGACGGCGGACGAGGACGTCGGCGACGGCGAGCGGGACGCGACGTTCACGCTGAACTCCGTCGCCGGCAGTCGGGAGCGACGAGTCCGCGTCGTCGAGGAAGCGTAAGGAACGAACGGTGGTCGGTCGCCGTGGCGTCAGTGCTCGCCGGTGACGAGGCGGCGGAGGATGTCGCCGTACGCGGGCCGCGTGATGATGACGCCGATGAGCACGCCGAGGATGGTGATGATGGCGAAGCCGCGGAGGTCACCGAGGCTGAGCACGGCGAGCGGACTCATCGCGATGATGGTGGTGATTGCGGCGGCGCCGATGACCCACAGCGCCTTCCGGAACCGGCTCTTGAACACGCGCTGCGAGCCGACTTCCTTCGTCATCACTTCGTCGGCGATGATGACGAGGTCGTCCACCCCCGTCCCGATGACGGCGATGAACCCGGCGATGTGCGAGAGGTCGAGCGCGAGGCCGCTGACTGCGGCGAACCCGAGGAGGATGACCACCTCGGAGAGCGCGGTGAACACCATCGGGACGGCGACGCGCGGGTCGCCGTACCGCAGGAACACCACGAGCGCCATCGCGATGGCGGCGGCGATGCCGGTGACGAGGGACAGCGGCTTGTACCGCTCGGCGAAACTCGGCGCGACGTAGTAGGAGTCCTGGAAGTTCAGTTCCGCCGGGAGCGCGCCCGCACGCAGGTTCACCTGGAGCGTGCGCGCTTCCTCCATGGAGTTCGCGGTGATGTAGAACTGCGGGTCGTTGATGAAGTCCTCGCCGTCGCGGAGGCTGCTCGCGAGCGTCGGCCCCATGCTGGCGTCGTAGACGACTTCGCCGTCGAGGACGGTGAGCAGGCAGTAGCCGCTGTCCGGGAACTGGCAGTTACTCACGCCGCTCCCGCTCGTGAACCCGTACTGGCGCATGTCCTGGACGAACTCGGGTGCGGCCTCCTCGGTGAGGACGACCGGGACGGACGGCCGCTCGTTGATGATGCGCGGTGGACTAATCTGCCGAAGGTCTTCGCGCTGGAGGACAGTCGAGTTCGTCTGGTTGCCGTTCTGCGGGTACCACGCCCACAGTTCGACTTCGCCGCGGCCCTCGATGAGCGACCGCACCTGGGAGGCGTTCTTCCCGGGCACTTCGACGACGATGTAGTGGTCGCCGGTCTGGGTCTCGGTCTGGCGGACGTTCGCGCCCGAGAAGCCCGCGCCACCGACCTTGCTGCCGATGGTGCTGACGATTGTCTGGCGGGTCGTGGACGTCACGCCCTCGCGCACCGAGTCGTAGCTGTACCCGAGTTCGTCGAGCGCGCTCCGGAACTCGGCGGTGGTGTTGTTCGAGTACACTTCGACGACGTCCATCGAGACGCGCGCCTGGACGCTGCTGTTCTCCAGGGAGAGCTGTCGCGCGACCCCGGTCTCGATAGCGCGTTCGTTGTCCTCGGTGACGTCGACGCCCTCCGCGGTCATGCCGACGACGGACGCGCGCAGGCGGACGCCGCCGGACAGTTCGAGGCCGTACTGGAGGTTGGTCGCGCGGTCGGCGCTTGCTTCGGCGGCCGCGCCGCCCTGGACGCTCGGGCCGAACAGCGCGACGCCGCTCCCGAGCAGGAGGACGACGAGGAACGCGACGCGCCAGTTCTCGCGGACCCAGCTCATCGCGCCACCCCCTCGAACTTGTACCAGCGAAGCAGCGTGACGTTCATCATGTAGGTGTTCATGAGGTCAGTGGTCAGGCCGAACACGAGCACGAGGCCGATGTCCGTGAGGAGTTGGATGCCGAAGACGTAGGAGACGACGGTCATCACGGCCATCGTCGCGATGGACGTGAGCGTCATCGTGACGCCCGTCCGCATCGCGCGGTGGACGCTCTCCCAGAAGTCCCCCGAGCGCCGGAGGACGCTGTTGTTGAGGAGGATGTCGGAGTCGACGCTGTAACCGATGAGCATCAGGAGCGCGGCGACAGTCCCCAGGGAGAGTTCGATGCCGAGGAGGTTCATCAGCGCGACCGGCACGACGATGTCGCTGAACGCGGAGATGACGACGGCGATGCTCGGCACGAACGTCCGGAACAGCAGGAAGACGACGACGCTCATGCCGAGGAACGCGATGCCGACGCCAATCAGTGCGAGGCGCTGGGTGGCGTCGCCGAACGACGCCGACGTGCTCGAGGACTGCACGACCTCGAAGCCGGCGGCCTGCGCCTGGTCGGCGAGCGCGCTCGCGTCCTCGGACTGGAACGTCAGCATGTACTGGTTGCCGCCGGTGCCGATTTGCCGAATCGACTCGTGGGGCTGCTCGAACGCGGCGACGACTTCCGACTGTGGTGCGTCCGTCTCGACGACGAGTTCGGTCCCGCCTGTGAATTCGATGCCGGGCGTGACCGGCGACCCCGTGAAGGCGAACCACGCTCCGATGACGAGGAGCGCGACGACCAGTACGGCCAGCGGCGGGGCGACGAGTTGCCGCATGGAGTACTGGCTGAGGTCGACTTCAGGGACCTCGAAACTGGGCATGGTTGGCGCTGGGTCGCCGCGCAGGATAAGGCTTCTTATCGTCGTTCGCTGGGACTACGGAACGAATCGCTCGGGGACGTGGCGTTTGAGCGACTCGGGGACGCGCGCTGACAGCCAGGACGCCATCGCGGGGAGGCGTTTGCGGACGACGACGTAGCCGGCGGACACGAGCAGTGCGGCGGCGACGAGGCGCTGGATGCGGGGGCCGAACGCGAGCGCGGCGGGCACGGCGAACAGCGCGCCGACGGCGAAGTCCTCGGGCGCGCCGTCGTACCGGACGAACCGCCGCGGCCGCATCCACCGGCCGTGGAAGTGGCTGTAGACGGCCTGGTCGCTGGTGGCTTCCCAGGGTTTCAGTTCGAGGCCGCCGCCGAGCGCGTCGCTTGCGGCGTGGAGCGCGGCGGCGGCGAGGAAGACGGCGGCGCCGACCGTCCACGCGCCGGGCGCGAGCACGGCGAACACGGCGGCGGGGACGGCCGCGACGGCGTAGTAGACGGGGAAGTGGAGGGTGCGGCGGTGGCCCGCGTAGAGGTCGAGGTCGGGGAACACGCCGCCCGCGAGGCCCGCGACCGCCAGCGTCGCGCCGTACTCTGGGACGACGAGGGAGACGAGTGTGGCGACGGCGAGGCCGACGAACGCGTGCGTTGTCGCCATCATACGTTGGCGGTGCTACGCCGCGAGCGTGCTTGAAGGCGTCGCCGGTCGGAGGACAGAATGTGGCCCGGCGCCGGTGGTGCCACCGGCGGCGGTACGCGTATGGTCGTGGCAACCGTACGCACGCGTATGACGACATCGCGCGTGACCGTCTCGTATCCGGCGGACGTCAGCGACTGGGGCGGCGACCAACTGCGGACCGACCACATGCGGTCGTACCTCAAGCGGACGAAAGGCCCCGCGGCGGAGGGCGACACGTGGGACGTGTTCCTCGACGTCGGGTGTTGCGGGGACAGTCCGGACGTGCCGCTGGTCGTCGAGGACGTGGAGGGCGACGGCGAACTGGGCGACGAGACGACCATCGAGTTCGTGGAACGGGAGGCCTGCGGGGTCGACTCCGGGTGGAAAGTGCAGAGTCAGGCCGGGCCGGAGAAAGCGGGACAGTAGCGGCGTCGCCAGACGGCTACCGGGTCGCTACGGCAGGTAGCGCACGGAGACGAAGTCGTCGCCGGCCCGGATTTCGACGCGCTCGATGCCGATGCGGGCGGCGCGCGCGACGGTCTGTTCGTCCGTGCGGACGTCCTCGACGGTGTCCTCGACGCCGTCCTCGGGGACGCGGAGGACGTGCACTTCGCCGACGCCGGCGCGCTCGGTGGTCTCGAGTTCGCCGACGTCGAGGCCGGCGGCCATCTCGCGGGCCTGCTGGGTGGGCGACTCGTTGGTCGCTTCCACGGGAATCTGCTTGCGCGCTTCGACGTCGACGACGCTGTACGTCACGTTCATCGGCGGTTCGGGGGCGACGGTCGCTTCGAGGACGTCGCCCTCCTCCACGCCGGGGTTCTCGGAGAGCGTGTGGACCTGGGCGTCCTCCACGTCGGACAGCACCGCGGACTCGTCGTCCGCGCTGGTGACGAGGAACGTCGCGGTCTTCTCGTCAGTCATCACCAGTGTTAGGCCGCGTCGCCGTTTCCGTGTTTCGACCCGTAGCGGCGGTGCGCGAGGTAGACGGCGGCGCCGGCGGCCAGCGGCGGGACGACGGCGGCGGCCGCGGGCAGCGAGTAGAGGAAGTCGACGACGGGGCCGGCGCCGGCTTCGCGGTATTCGGCGGGCGTGGAGACGACGAGCGCGAGGTACACCGACCCGACGAACAGGTAGCCGGCGGC
>JBDGQF010000147.1:0-7874 GCA_042219255.1 Halobacterium sp.
ACGACGTCCCGCCGTGGCTGTCCACGCACCCCGCGCTCGAAGACCGAATCCAGCGGCTCCGCGAACGGACCGGGAACAGCCACCGCATCGACGTCACGTAACGCGGCGTGACGTGTCGCGGCGTGACGTGTCGCGGCGTGAAGTAACGCGGCGTGGAGAGCCGTGACGCAGTGTGGCTATGCGCCGTCGAGCGTGAAGAGACCTGACGCAGTGTGGCTATGCGCCGTCGACGACGATGTCGGCGACGCGCTCGCGGTCGAACAACTGTTCGTCGGCGGGAATCTCCGGGTAGTGCTGGCCGTCCTCGTAGGTCGGCCACTCGCCGAACACGTCCGGGTAGAGCTGTTTCGCGGTCATCTCTAGCTGGAACAGGTTCATGATGGGGCCCTGGTAGCGCATCCCGGAGGCGTACACGCGGTCGTTCTCCACGGCGGACAGCCGGCTCCCGGACTCGTTGTCCCGGAGCGCGTTCCGTACCGTGGCCATGTTGTAGTTCGGCGTCGTCCCCCAGAGGTGGAGGATGACGTCCGGGTCGGCGTCCAGCATCGTCTCGTAGCCGACCGTCCCCCAGAGGTTCGACCACTCGCGGTCGGCGAACGCGTCCCGCGCGCCCAGCGGCCGCGTGTCCGCCAGCCAGTACCCGGGCTTGTTCAAGTGGTACGTGTAGAAGTTGCCGTCCGCGTACGTCGCGCGCACCGCTGTCGGCCGGTCGTCCACCGGCGGGAGGGCGTCCTCGATGCGCGCGAGGACGTCCTCGTGGACCGCGCGCAGCGCCTCGTAACGGGCTCGTTCGTCGAAGACGTCCGCGACGCGGCCGAACAGCTCCCAGAGCGTGTAGTAGTCGTAGTCGCCGCGGTAGGCTTCCGGTGGCGCCGCGCGCGTGCCGCTGTAGAAGTTCCCGAAGAACGGCGCGACGCTGTCCGCGAGGTCGTCGATGTCGTCGCTGCTCCAGTTGTCCTGCGTGACCGCGTACGCCGGGTCGAGGAAGTGGACGTCGCTCTCGAGCGCGTAGAACTGCTCGGGGTCGAGGCCGTCCTGGAGCGGGTCGGGGAGGCCGTCGTAGTCGAAACTGACGCCGTCGAGGCGCTCGTAGTAGTGCTCCATCGCGGGGCCCGCCATCTCGGGGACGTACAGCGAGTTGACGGCGTCGCCGTGCCCGAGCGCGACGGCCATGTCCGCGTACTGCGGGAACAGCACGAACGCGCTCTCGGGGACGTCCTCGAAGGTGACTTCGCCGACGGGGGAAACGGACGCCGTGTACGGCTCACTCGACCCGCTAGTGGTCGACTGCGCGCCGTCCTCGGTCGTCGCGTCGCTGTCTGCGTTCTCCGTGCTCGGACTCGCGCAACCGGCGAGGAGACCGGCACCGGCCGCGCCGGCCCCGCGCACGTAGTCGCGTCGCGTGAACGAATCGTCTCGCATCGTTTTAGGCTAGCCTAAAGAACTGATAGGCGTTGCGGTCTGCCAGCGCTCCCGTCACGCGACCGAAAGAAAAGCCGCCGCGAGGGACTGTCCGGCCTAATCGCCGCCGCCGAACATCTCCCGCATCATCGGGTGCATCTCCATCATCTGCTCTTCGGCAATCTCCTCGTACAGCTTGTACGTGATGGAGATTGTCAGCAGGAGGCCCGTCCCAGTGACGTTCCCGATGGTGCCGAGCATGTTCGCCATCACGGCGAGCAAGCCGACCAGCGCGCCACCGAGCACAGTCACCTGCGGAATGTACCGCTCGAGGACTTTCTCGATGACGCCGAGGTTCTTCCGGAACCCCGGAATCTGCATCCCCGAGTTCTGAATCTGTTTCGCGGTGGCTTCCGGTCCCATGTCCGTCGTCTCCACCCAGAAGATGGCGAAGATGGCGCCACCGACAATCATGAACGTCAGGTCGACCGCGATGCGGATGGCAATCTGCCACGGCTCCGCGGTCGTCCCGCCGAGCCACCACATCCACGCCTGCCGGTTGTAGATGGGCGCCAGGTAGTAGAACAACCCGCCCACGGCCGTCCCGTTCGAGTACACGCCCAGCCACGCCGGCATGGACGTCACCCGGTTCAGAATCTGGCCGATGAACTGGATGTTCGCCTGGAGCGCGCGCACGAGAATCATCGGCAGGACGCTCGCGTAAATCAGCTTCACGGGGAACCGGCCCCGCGCGCCCTTCACGCGTGCGTGACTCAACGGAATCTCCACGCGCACGCTCTCGGCGTACACGACGGTCACGTAGATGAGGAACGTCGTGAACAACCCGAGCACGCCGCCCTGAATCAACAGGAACGACAGCCCGTCCACCGACAGAATCGGCGGGATGTTCCCGACGTTCCCGAGCGCGAGGTCGATCCAGTTCGGGAACAGCCCCTGGTTCGGGAACTGTCCGTCCCAGAAGATGAACCCGCCGACGAGGCTCTGGCTCACGCCCGCCACGATGAACAGGCCGATACCGGAGCCGACGCCCCACTTCGAGATGACTTCGTCCATGAACAACAGGAGAATGCCACCGACGGCTATCTGGGCGAAGATGAGTACCTGCACGCCGAACAACCCGACGCCCAGGTCCTGGGCGAGCTGCGCGCTCGGCGCCAGGAAGTTCCCGAAGAACACCATCGGGATGCCCGTCAGGAATATCATCGCGACCACCAGCAGCTTCTGGAGGCCCTGGTATATCGCCTGGTCGCGCGGGTCGTTCGTGTCCAGGCCGAGCAGGTTCGCGCCGCCGAGCAGCTGGAGCACGATGCTCCCCGTGACGATTGGGCCGATGCCGAGCTGCAGCACCGTCCCCTGACCGCCAGCGAGCAGACTCCGGAACTGCCCGAACAGGTCGCTACTACCGCCCGTGTCCAGCCCCCAGAGGGTGACGTTCGTCAGGAAGAAGTACAGGACGAGTACGCCGAGCGTCCAGTACATCTTCCGCCGGAACGGCACGTGTCCCTCCGGCCGCTGGACTGCGGGCATCCGCGTGAGGACCGGTGCGGCAGTCTCCTTCCATCCCATGGGTTACTCCTCGCTGTCCTCGGCTGCGCGCTCGGAGACGACGGCGTCACCGCCCTCGCTCTCGATGAGGTCGACGGCGCCCGCGGAGAACGCGTCCGCCGTCACTTCGAGCTGTTCGTAGACCTGTCCGCCACCGAGCACCTTCACGACGTCGGCCTCCCAGCCGTCCTCGGCGACGTCCCGCGCGTCCACGCGGTAGCCGTTCTCGGTCTCCTCGGCGACGCCGTCCGCGACGAGGAGCGCGATGTCCTCGTCGAGCGTCTGGACGGAGACCTCGCGGACGTCGCGCTCGGTCTTCTCCGGGCGCTTGAACCCGCTCTTGCCGACGTCTTCGTAGAGGTGTTGTTCGTGCTTCTTGCGGCCCGCGCGCCCGCGCCCGCCACGATTGCCGGCGCCACGGCGGTTCTTGTGCGTGCCGCCACCGTGCGTGCGGGAGCCGCGTTGTCGTCGTTTCTTGCTGGTCATGGTTAACGCATGCTGGTGAGGAGGTCGTCTATCTCCTCGGTGCTGTGTTTGCCGAGCTGGCCGCCGTCGCTGACCGGCTGCTTGATGCCGTCGTGGCCGCCACGCGGCGGGTGCAGACGGAGCGCGGGCGACAGCCCTGCCTCGCGCAGCGTCGTCTCCTCGTCGAGGAGCGCGCCCGCCAGGTCGTCGACGTCGTCGTAGTCCGTGTTCTCGGCGACCCACTCGTCGTCGACGTCGGCGGAACCCTGCGCGGGTTCGCCGCGCGACTCGACGAGCGTCGCGAGCACGTCACGGCTCGGTTCGCCGTACGCCACGTAGTCGTTCACCTTGGCGACCATCCCCTCGTACGTTTCGGTTTCGGGGACGAGCGCGCAGTGGTTGACGTTGTGGATGTTCAGCATCTCGAACGTGTCCTCGACGTCCTCGCTGATGTTGACTTCGCCGCGGACTTTCACGACCGCCAGCATTATTCAATCACCTCTCGCTGTTCGTGGGCGTGCTGGGGGACGCGGGCTTCCGCGGTCTTCCGGAGCGCGTTGAACGTCGCCTTCGCGAAGTTCACGGTCGTCCGGGTCTTCCCCGAGGAGCGCGTCCACGCGTCCTCGATGCCCGCCAGTTCCAGCACGTGCCGGACCGTCTCGCCGCCCGCGAGGCCGAGGCCGCGCGGCGCGGGAATCAGTTCGACTTCGACGCTGCCCGCCTGCCCGGTCGCCTTGAGTGCGACGGTGTGGGGTCGCCCACAGCCACACTCCCACGACCCACAGCCACGGGAGACGTCGATGATGTTCAGTTTCGCGACCTCGATCGCCTTCTGGATGGCGCCGCCGACCTGGTCGTCGCGACCTTCGGCGTAGCCGACGTAGCCGTCACGGTTACCGATGACGACCACGCAGCGGAACTTCACGCGGCGGCCGGAGTCAGTCATCCGCTGGACCATGTTGATGTCCAGCACTTCGTCGTCCAGCCCCGGAAGGAGGTTGTCGACGATTTCCGGCTCCTTCAGCGGGAGTCCGCTGTTGAGTGCCGCGTCCATGTCCTCGATTTCGCCGTCCTTGACGAGGCGACCCAGGCGCGTCTTCGGTTCCCAGGTGTCGTTGTAGCTCATTCGTTGTCCTCCAGGATGGCTTCCCGGACGTCGTCGAAGTGTTCGGGAAGCTCGGTTGCGTCGAACTCGCCGCTGTACAGCGGCTCGTCGAGCGATTCAGCGTACTCTGCGATGTGTTCGCCGCGCGTGCGCGACCAGTCCGCGAGGACCGAGTCGTTGTGCGGGACGTCCAGGTTCGCGTCGATTGCGCCCTCCTGGACCGCGAACACTTTCGAACCGGGCGTCGCCGTGTTGAGGCCGATGTCGAGCACCGCCTCGTCGACGCCGTTGTCCTTCGCGCGCTGGCCTGCCAGCAGTCCCGTGAGGTACGCCGCCGGGAGGTTCCCAGTCGGGGCTTCCCAGCCGTACTCCGCCAGGTCGCTGGAGTGCGCGCTCGCAGCCGTTTCGTCTCCGTCCGGACCGGTAACGACCAGCTGCGCCGTGACGTGCTTGTTGCTCTTGCGGGCAACGAGCCGAGGTTTCCCTGACTTCAGGAGGCGCAACCTCTGATGGTAGTCCGTCCGGGCCTCGCGGCGCCGCCGCATCGGCACGTTATATCGTGGTCCTGTCGCCATTAGCTATCACCGTAGTTCTCTTCGATGTACGTTTCCAGGCGGCGGACGCTGTCGAACTCGCCACCGTTGGCCTTGTTGTAGAGCTCGCGGTACTCGCTGGGCGAGAGTTCGCCCTCGTCCCGGAGCTCCTTGAGCGTCCGTCGCTGCGCGCGGATGCGGCCCATGTACGACTCCTTGTCGTCCTCGCGGGCGCCTGCCTGCCCCTTGCGGGAGCCGGCACCCTTCTGGTGGCCGTACGAGCGCTTCTCGTCGCGCTCTCGGGCGCGGCCGCGCGAATTACCGTGCTTTTCCTCTGCCTGAATCGTGCCCTCGTCGACGAGTTCGCGGATGTCCTCTCGCGTAATCGCGTCCGCAATCTCGCCCTGCGCGTCGGGGTCGAACCAGACGCGGCTCTTCCCGACGTCGAGGACGTCAGCCGCCAGTCGTTTCTGTGCGCTGAGGTCGCTCATTCTTCACCCTCCACTTCGACTTCGACGTAGGTCGGGTTCAGGACGCGGATGCCCGCTTCTTCGGCTTGCTCCTCGATGCGTTCGCGCTTGCGCGCGCCGACTTTCGAGGCGATGCGGGCGGCTTCCGTGTCCGGGTCGATGCCGTCGAGGTCGTCGACGTTGTGCACGCGGACTTCCTCGAAGCCGCTCGGGTGCTTGCCGCGGACCGCTTCCGGCGTCCGGAAGCCGGCCTCGACCTTGTCACCCTTGCCCTTGACGCCGCGGCGCTGCTTGGACAGCTGGCCGCGCGGGCGACGCCACGACTTCGGCGTCCGCTTTTTCTTGTGGTAGTCCTGCCGGTTGAACTGCGGCTTGCCGACGCGGCGCCGCTTGTTCAACAGCCGCTTTTCCTCGTCGCTGAGGTCGGGCGTCTTGTCCGCGAGGCCGCGGGGACGGAGCTCCGTCTCCACTTCCTCCTCGGCTGCTTCCTCGGCTTCCTCGGCCTCGGCCTCCTCGACCTCGGCCTCGGTCTCCTCTTCGACTTCGAGACCGCCGACGTCGGCCTTGATGCGCGCTGCGAGCGCGTTGCCGATGCCGTCGACGTCCGCGAGTTCGCTCTGGCTCGCTGCCTGCACGTCCTCGACTGTCTCGTAGCCGGCGTCCTCGAGGGCATCGGCCTTCGACGGGCCGACGCCCGAGATGTCTACCAGTTCGGTTGGCGTGTCAGATTCTTCGTCAGCCATCTATCAGGCACCTCCTTTCGCGGGTTTCTCGACGATGTACACGCCGTCCTGGAACACGCGCGTGTCCTTGTCCGTGACGCGCGTGAGCTGTTCGATGTCGGCCGCCGTCTGGCCGACGTCCTCGATGCTCGGGCCGGAGAGCGTCACTTCCTCGCCGTCCACGTCGACGTCCGTGTCGCCGCGGATGGGCGTCCGCCGCGGGGCCTTCTCCCCGAGGAAGTTCTGGATGACTACGTCGCCGTCCTCCACTTCCACCTGCATGGGGAAGTGAGAGTAATGGACCTGTAGTCGGTACTCCCAGCCGTCAGTGACGCCGTGGAACATGTTCTCCACGTGGCTCTCGAACGTCCCGACCGTCGAGAGCGTCTTCGCGTCGTCCTCCGAACTCTCCACGACGACAGCGTCGTCCTCGACGGAGACGGTGACGTCCGGATACCAGAGGCGTCGCGTGACAGACCCTTCCGGGCCTTCGACAGTGAGGTCGAGGTGGTCGACCTCGGCCGTCGCGTCGTCCGGAATTTCGATTTCGACTCGTGCCATTGTTAGTATACGTACGCGATCACTTGGCCACCGATGCCCTCCTCGCGGGCCTCGTAGTGGCTCATGATGCCGTGACTCGTCGTGACGACGAGCGCGCCGTAGTCACGAGCGGGGAGGTATCGCTTCTCCCACTTCTCGTACCCATCGGCGGCCACGGAGTACCGTGGATTCACGGGGCCACACTCGTTGATGGCACCTTTCAGTTCGACCTCGAAGCGGCCGGCCTTCCCGTCGTCGACGAACTCGAAGCCGTCGATGTACCCGCGGTCGTAGAAGACCTCGAGGACGGAGCCGACCATGTTCGAGGCGGGCTCTACTGTGTGTTCCAGATGTCCGACGCTCTCGGCGTTGTCGATGCCGGAGAGCGCGTCGGAGAGGGGGTCGTTTGCCGTCATAGTTAGCTGTACTTCTTGAAGCCCATCGAACGGGCAATCTCGCGGAAGCACTGTCGACAGAGCCAGATGTCGTACTTGCCGACGAGGCCCTGTTTGCGGCCACAGCGCCGGCACTCGTGTGTCTGGCCCGTCTCCTCGACTTCTTCCGTCTCGCTCATTCGTTGACCTCCACGTCGAAGTTAGATTCGAGGAACGCGACTGCGTCCTCGGGGTCGAGTCGGTGGTTCGAGGGAATCTGCCGGGTGGCCTGGTCGCGCTTCGCGACGCGGTAGCCCGGACGCACGAGGTTGACGGTGACGTCAAGCCCGTAGATTCCGATGCTCGGGTCGTACTCCTGGCTGGGGAAGTCCGTGTGCTCTTCGATGCCGAAGCTCACGTTCCCCGTGTCGTCGAACTGCTTCTGGCTGAGGTCCGTGTTCGGGAGGGCGCGCTCGAGGAAGTCGTGCGCGTCCTCGCCGCGGAGCGTGACCTTCGCGCCGATTGGGTCGCCCTCGCGGATGCCGAACTCGGGTTCGGTCCGCTTCGCCGTCGTGCGGACCGTCTGCTGGCCAGTAATCTCCTGGAGGATGTCCTCCGCGTTCTGGAGGTCGACCCCACCCTGGCCGACGCCCATGTGGACGACGACCTTCTCGATGCGCGGTTCGCGCATCTCGTGG
>JBDGQF010000123.1:0-7862 GCA_042219255.1 Halobacterium sp.
AGGCGCCGCCGATAGCAACTTTTATATAGAATCACATTCAATCAATCAGGTACCTATGGCGCAACAGCAGCGGATGCAGGGTCAGCCCATGATTATCATGGGCGACGACGCGCAGCGCGTGAAGGACAAGGACGCCCAGGAACACAACATCTCTGCGGCACGAGCAGTAGCGGACGCCGTCCGCTCCACACTCGGCCCGAAAGGGATGGACAAGATGCTCGTCTCCTCGATGGGTGACGTCACCGTCACGAACGACGGCGTCACCATCCTCCAGGAGATGGACATCGACAACCCGACCGCGGAGATGATTGTGGAAGTCGCCGAGACCCAGGAAGACGAAGCCGGCGACGGCACCACGACCGCGGTCGCCATCGCGGGCGAACTCCTCAAGAACGCCGAAGACCTCCTCGAGCGCGACATCCACCCGACCGCCATCATCAAGGGCTACAACCTCGCCGCCGAGCAGGCGCGCGAGGAAATCGACAACGTCGCCATCGACGTCGACCCCGAGGACGAAGACCTCATCCGCAGCGTCGCCGAGACGTCGATGACCGGCAAGGGCGCCGAACTCGACAAGGAACTCCTCTCCGGCATCATCTACCAGGCCATCAAGCAGGTCTCCGTCGAGACCGAGGAAGGCGGCATCGTCGTCGACGCCGCGAACATCAACGTCGAGACCCAGGAAGGCCAGAGCGTCGGGAACTCCGAACTCCTCGTCGGCGCCGCCGTCGACAAAGACCCCGTCCACGACGAGATGCCCAGCGAGGTCGAGGACGCCCGCATCCTCCTGCTGAACGAAGCCATCGAAGTCGAGGAAGCGGAAGCCGACACCTCCGTCAACATCGAGAGCCCCGACCAGCTCCAGTCCTTCCTCGACCAGGAGGAAGAACAGCTCAAGGAGAAAGTCCAGCAGATTGTGGACACCGGCGCCAACGTCGTCTTCTGCCAGAAGGGCATCGACGACATGGCCCAGCACTACCTCGCGAAGGAAGGCATCCTCGCCGTCCGCCGCACCAAGAAGTCCGACATCGAGTTCCTCACGAACGTCCTCAACACGTCCGTGGTCACGGACCTCGACTCCGCGACTGAAGCGGACGTCGCGTCCGGCTCCGTTACGCGCGACGCCGAGGACGAACTGTTCTACGTCGAGGGCGACCACGAGGACGCCCACGGCGTCACCATCCTCCTGCGCGGCTCCACCGAGCACGTCGTCGACGAACTCGAACGCGGCGTCTCCGACGCGCTCGACGTCTCCGCACAGACCCTCAGCGACGGCCGCGTCCTCCCCGGCGGCGGCGCCATCGAAGTCGAAGTCGCCGACCGCCTCCGCGACTTCGCGGACTCCGTCGAAGGCCGCGAACAGCTCGCCGTCGAGTCCTTCGCGGACGCACTCGAACTCGTGCCGCGCGTCCTCGCCGAGAACGCCGGCCTCGACTCCATCGACACGCTCGTCGACCTGCGCTCCGCGCACGAGTCCGGCGACGAACGCGTCGGCCTCAACGTCCTCTCCGGCGACCTCGAAGACACCTTCGACGCCGGCGTCGTCGAACCCGCGCACGCCAAAGAGCAGGCCGTCACGTCTGCCTCCGAGGCCGCGAACCTCGTCCTCAAAATCGACGACATCATCTCCGCCGGCGACCTCTCCACCGACAAAGGTGACGAGGGCGGCGCCGGCGGCCCCGCAGGCGGCATGGGCGGCGGCATGGGCGGCATGATGTAAAACGAGGTTTTGCACTGCACTCGCGGCGCTGACGCGCCGCTCGTTCGGCAAAACCTCGACTAAAAACGCCGTCGGCCCCCGCTTCGGGGGGCCTCGGCGCCCGCGCTCACTGCGTTCGCGCGGTGAACCGCGACCCTTCCGGGGTCTTCGACCCGCTCGGGTCGCGGATGCTTGCCCGAAGTTTGGTCGTCCAGTACCGCTCGCTCACCGACTCTCGCGTTCTCTCTGCGCTCTATTCGCGACTGCCCAGCGACGCGATTGCCAGCGACGTCGCGTTGAACAGGAGGTAGGCGACGACGAACGCCAGCCCCGTCGTGACGATGCGGCTGACGCCGCCGAGGTCGGTCTGGGCGTACGTCAGTCCGGCGACGAGGGCGCTGACCGTGAGCGAACCGGTCCGGTGGCGCAGGATTGCGCGGAGCACACGCTCCTGTTCGCGTCGGCGGACAAAAAGCCGTGGTCGGAGCGCGGGTTACTCGTCGTCGACGTCGAGTTCGAACTGTTCGTTCTCGGCGGGCGCGTTGAGGACGACGCTCGTGTTCGACTCCTTGATGTCGGCGTCGGCGAGCAAGTCCTTGATGAGCGCGTTCATGTCGTCGGTGTCCGTGAACTTCCCGACGGCGACGACGTCGTAGTCGCCGGTGACCTCGTAGACGGAAATCATCTGCTTGTGTTCGCGGAACCGGTCGGTGATGTCGGGGAGCGCGCCGCCCTCGACCTTGAGTTGGATGATGGCGGTGACGTCGTAGCCGACCTGGTCGTAGTCGACGACCGGCGTGTACCCCTCGATGACGCCCTCGCTCTCCAGGTCTTTGAGGTGGTTGGAGACGGTAGTGACGGAGACGTCGAGTTCGTCGGCGAGGCTGCGGAGGCTGGCGCGGCCGTCGTCGAGGAGTTCGTTCACGAGGTGCGCGTCGAGGTTTTCGTACGTCATACACCGCCGTACCACCCCCACCGTATAGAAGTTTACGAATGTCCACTTATCCCCTAAAGGTCTAAACTTACGCCAAGCGATACTGCTTTAATGGTGCATGTAGTCCTCTGAGGTGTCCATAGAGATGACGAACGGGAACCCAACGGACGGCCTCAGTCCGAGCGAAGAAGCGGTACTCGAGAAAATCGACGAACAGAACATCGACTTCCTGCGCCTCCAGTTCACGGACATCCTCGGCACCGTGAAGAACGTCTCCGTCCCGGCCCACCAGGCCGAGAAGGCGTTCCGCGAGGGCATCTACTTCGACGGCTCCTCCATCGAGGGGTTCGTCCGCATCCAGGAGTCGGACATGCGCCTCGTCCCCGACCCCGAGACGTTCGCCGTCCTGCCGTGGCGCGGCGACGGCGAGGGCGGCACCGCGCGCCTCATTTGTGACATCGTCGACACCGACGGCGAACCCTTCGAGGGCGGCCCGCGCCAGGTGTTGAAGTCCGTGCTCGACGAAGCCGAGGAGATGGGGTACTCGGTCTCCATCGGCCCGGAACCCGAGTTCTTCCTCTTCGAGAAAGACGAGGAAGGCAACGCCACCACCCAGCCACACGACAACGGCGGCTACTTCGACCTCGCGCCGAAAGACCTCGCTTCGGACGTCCGCAAGGACATCATCTTCACGCTTGAGGAGATGGGCTTCGAAATCGAGGCCAGCCACCACGAGGTCGCGGAAGGCCAGCACGAAATCAACTTCAAGTACGACGACGCGCTGTCCACGGCGGACAACATCGCGACGTTCCGCGCCGTCGTCCGCGCCGTCGCCGAACAGCACGACCTGCACGCGACGTTCATGCCGAAGCCAATCGCGGAAATCAACGGCTCCGGCATGCACACGCACATCTCGCTGTTCGACGAGGACGGCAACAACGCGTTCGCCGACGACGGCGACGAGTTCAACCTCTCCGAGACCGCCTACGAGTTCATGGGCGGCGTGCTCGACCACGCGCCCGCGTTCACCGCCGTCACCAACCCGACCGTGAACTCCTACAAGCGCCTCGTCCCCGGCTACGAGGCCCCCATCTACGTCGCGTGGTCGGACGTCAACCGCTCCGCGCTCATCCGCGTGCCCGACGCCGCCGGCGTCTCCGCGCGCTTCGAGGTGCGCAGCCCAGACCCCTCGTGTAACCCCTACCTCGCGCTCGCGTCCCTCATCGGCGCCGGCCTCGACGGCATCAAGAGCGGCGCCGACCCAGGCGACCCGGTCCGCGAGGACATCTACGAGTTCGACGAACAGAAACGCGAAGAGTACGGCATCGACACGCTCCCGCCGAACCTCGGCCGCGCCATCGACGCGCTCGAAGCCGACGACGTCGTGCTGGACGCGCTCGGCGGCCACGTCGCCGAGAAGTTCCCGGAAGCCAAGCGCCAGGAGTTCGGCGACTACCTCACCGCGGTCTCCCAGTGGGAGGAAGACCGCTACCTCGAGAAGTTCTGAACGACGGGCAGCGCGACGAACGCCACGCCGGCGACGGCGTGGGCCGCCCAAATCACGGGCAACGCCGCCTCGATTTTTAGCGTGACTGCCGCGAGACCGCCGAGCACGACGAGTATCGGCAGGACTGTCTTCGCGTCCACGGGGTTCTCCAGCGCGCCGCGCCGCGTCACCAGCCACCACCCGGCGAGCGTGCCCGCGGTCCCGCCGAACGCCGCGACCGGGTCTTCGGTCGGGCCGACGACGACCACGGCGGCGAGCGCGGTAGCGGCGGCGACGACGAACCCGTAGCCGACGCGGCGCTTCGTCACCGCGAGCAGGACGGCGACGAACGCGGTGCCGAGCGCGGCGCCCGCGACGACGTCCACGAGGTAGTGCACGCCGAGCACGAGGCGCGTGAACGCCACCAGCGTTATCATCCCCGCGGCGGCCGCGTACCGGTGCGTCCGGTCGCCGACGTCCAACAGGACGGCGAGACCGCCGTAGAACGCCGCCGCGCCCGTGGCGTGCCCGCTCGGGAAGCCGTTGCCGTCCTCCGCGATGCGCATCACGGACTCGGGCGGGCGCGGCTCCGCGAAGAACCCCTTCGTGAGGACGACGACGGCGAGCGCGCCGATGCTCACCGCGAGCAACCGCGCGCCGTTCCGGCGCGTAATCCAGTCGCGGGCCGGCCCGAACAGGTAGACTGCCGGCCCGACTGTCGTGATGAACCACGTGCTCCCGAGGAACGTCAACGCGACGAACACCGCCACCAGCGGTTCCGGGACTGCGCCCGCGAGCGCTTCCGTGACGCCGATGCCGCGGTCGGCCAGCGCCGCAGTCACCCCTCGCGTCATCGTCGCCACGAGCGCACGCGGTCAGCGACCCGTCCCGGCAGGCCGATTGCGCCGACGCCGAGGCCGAACAACACCATCAGCACGTAGAGGCCGAACGTCGACAGCCAGACGACGAGCATTGCGAGGACCGCCCACCCGCCGTCAAGGTACGCGAACGCGCCCAGGGTCATCGCGGTGCCGTACAGTAACACGAGGTACGGCCCCCAGCCCCTGGCCTTCCCGCGGCGCAGTCGCTGGCGGACGTACTGCTTCAGGTCGGCCTGCAGTTCGGACTTCGAGACGGTCTTTGCGTCCAGTTCCGACCGCAGCGCCGCCACCTCCGCGCCGAGTTCCGCGACGTCCGGCGCTTCGGCTGGCGGCTCCGGTCGCGACTCCTCCTCGTCGTCTCCGGTGCGTCCCGACAGCACGGCGTTGGCTACCGCCCCGAGCGTGATAATGATGCCGCCGAAGTACAGCCACGTCACCAGCAGGAGCGCGGCGCCGAGCAGGCCGTACACTTCGCCGCCGACGACTGCCGCGTACGCCCGGAACCCCTGCGCGAGCAGCGTCCACCCGACGGCCGCGAACGCCGCGCCCGGCAGCGCCTCCCGCACCGTAATCTCGACGTCCGGGAACACGTAGTACGCGGGCAGGAACACGAGCGTGAGCGCGACGGGGAGCGTGAGCGCGCTCGCCAGGTCGACGTACGGCACGACGTCGAGGTACGGCACCACGACGGTGATGGCGACGCCGGCAGCGACGGCCAGCGGTAGCGTCACCAGGACGACGACGCCGTCGACGACCTGCTGGGGGAGCGACTCCGGTTCGTCGACGCCGTAAATCTGGGAGAACGCGACGTCCAGGCCGCGGAACAGTTTGAGCGCCGACCACGTCAACAGCACGAGGCTGACCGCGGTGGCGCTCGTGCGGCCGCGGGCGTTCGTCAGCGCGTCCCTGACCGTGGACTCGCCGCTGTCCGTGAGGAACTGTTCGAGCGCGCCGACGACGGCGTCCACGAGTTCGACGCCGCCGAGCGCGGTGCCCACGACGATGGCGAGCATCAGGATGGGGATGAGCGAGACGAACGCGTAGTACGCGACGGCGGCCGAGAGGAACGTCACTTGCTCGTCGCGCGCCTTCGCGACCATCTCGCGCGCGACGCCGATGGCGGTCGCGGTTCGAGTCACGTCACCGTCTTCGACGCCCGCCGTGATAAATCGGGCTCTTGCGGTCGGGCGCCCGCGCTCACTCGCGGACGGCGGCCTCGACGTCGGCGAGCGCGCCGTCGGTCTTGAACGTCGTGCCGCCGAAGTGCGTCCGGGACGCCGCGAGGCCGGCGTCCCGCAACTGGTCGAGGAACTCGTCCATGCCGATTGCCGGTTCGCCCCACTGCTTGTAGAGGCGGTGCTGGTCGAAGTGCGTCGGCTCGTGGAGTTCCGCCTCGATGGTGTCCAGGAGTTCTCGCGCGCGCTTCGCGGTGCCCATGTAGTTCGTGACTTCGCCGCGGACGGCTGCGACGAACTCGCGGTCGTGGGCCGGCCCGAGCCAGATTGGGCCGGCGGGGAGGACTTGCCGGCCGCCGCAGTGCGCGCACGTCTCCGGCGGGTGGGCGACCAGGCCGTACTCGTGCGTGCGGTGCAGGCACTCCTGGCAGTGGTAGACGTAGCCGAGTTCGTCGACGGCGTCGTTGGCGTCCGTCGCGCGGTGTGAGAGGTCGAGGTACGTGCGGACGTAGTGGTCGCTGACGTGACTGAGAACGGGCGTGACGCCGACGTCGTACCTCGCGGCGGTGCGCGCCAGCGCCGACAGCAGGACGCGCAACCCCATCTCGGCGTGGTACTCGGTGTTGCGCGGCACCGCGCCGTACTTCCGGACGCCGGACTCGA
This sequence comes from Halobacterium sp., assembly GCA_042219255.1. GTDB lineage: Archaea > Halobacteriota > Halobacteria > Halobacteriales > Halobacteriaceae > Halobacterium. Next base: position 6,839 of record JBDGQF010000123.1, read on the forward strand.
AGTGCGCGCCGCACAGCGGCGCGGTGTCCGTCGCCGTGACGCAGACGAGGTTGCGCGCGTTCGCGAACGCCGCGTCCGCGAACGGAATCGGCGTGCCGAACGGGTCGAGGTCGACGACGTCGAAGACGGTGTCCTGGTCGTGCAGCAGACTGTTCACGTTGCGCTCGACCACGGTGCCGTCTAGGTCGTTGCGCGCGAGGTTCTCGCGCGCGAGTTCCACCGCGTCCGGGTCGAGGTCGGCGAGCGTCGCGTCCCAGCCGTGCTCGGCGGCCCGGACGCCCCTGATGCCGCTTGCCGCCATCGCGTCGAGATACGTCTCCGCGCGCGGTTCGCGGTCGCGGTACGCCGACAGCGCCGCGACCGTGACGTCGCGGTTGAGTTCCTGGGACGGGTTGAAGAACACGCCCTCCGCGGCGCCCTCGCCGCCGCCCGAGGCCTCCGGCACTTCGACGGTGACGCCGCCCTCCTCGACGAGCATACCGCTACTCGGTGAGCGCGCGGAAAAAGCGCCGCGGTTGCCGCCGGACGGCGGCAGTGAGACGCCGGACGGAATCGCGGACCGAGACATGAGCACGCCCGTCGGCCCGCCGGTCGCCTGGACGACAGCGCGACCGCCCGCGGACGCCGGCCGGAGAGCCAGTCCGAGACGCCGACGCCCGCGGTCTACGGTCGCGGGCCGCCCAGGTGCGGCGCGTCCGGCACTCCCAGCGGTCGGAGACGGTCCGACCGGGGCGATGCCCCTGGTCGAGTGCTCAGTTGCCGACTTTCGTCGCGCGCTCGACGACGCCCGCGCCGTACTTCGCTTCGAGTTCGTCGTGCTGGTCTGGACGGTGCTCGTAGACGTCCTGGAACAGCGCGATGGGGGTCTGTGCGGCCTGGTAAGTGGCTTCGTCCCACATCCGGTCTCTGCTCACGTCGACGGTGACGCCGTCGATTTCCAGGGTGGCCGACTGGGTCATCGCGATGGCGCCCTTGCCGGCCTCCTTGGCGGCCTCGAACTCCTCCATGGAGTCCACGATGTCGT
>JBDGQF010000296.1:0-7764 GCA_042219255.1 Halobacterium sp.
CGAGGACTACGGCAAACTCTCCGGCCAGGACGTCGAGGAAATCGAGTCCCAGGGCACGGAGGAGGAGCGCGGCGAGAAGCGCCACCCCGCGGACTTCGCGCTCTGGAAGGCTGGCGCCGTCGACCCCGAGGACGCGAACGAGCACCGCAACGACGACCTGCCGCCCCTGGAGGAGCCAGCGGGCCAGACCTGGGAGTCGCCGTGGGGCGAGGGGCGTCCCGGCTGGCACGTGGAGTGCTCGGCGATGAGCATGACCCACCTCGACGACCACATCGACGTGCACGTCGGCGGCCAAGACCTCGTGTTCCCGCACCACGAGAACGAAATCGCGCAGAGCGAGGCGGCGACGGACGGCCAGTTCGCGAAGTACTGGCAGCACGTCCGCCTGCTGGAGACGGCGGGCGAGAAGATGAGTTCCAGCCTCGGCAACTACTTCACGACGAAGAACGCCATCGAGGAGTTCGGGCCGAACGTCGTCCGGATGTTCCTCGTGTCCACGTCGTACACGCAGCGCCAGACGTACTCGGAAGCCACCATCAGCGAGGCCGAGGAGCGCTGGGAGCGCGTCGAGCGGGCGTACGAGCGCGCGACGGACGCCGCGGACAGCGCCGACGCGTACGCGAAAGTCGTCGACGACGACCTGCGCGCGGCCGTCTCGGACGCCCGCGAGGACTTCACGGAGTCGATGAACGACGACTTCAACACGCGCGGCGCGGTGAGCGCGCTCCTGGAACTCGCGTCCGCCGTCCACCGGCACGTCGACGGCACTGACGAGTACGACTACCGCGGCCTCGTGGACGCCGTCGAGGCATTCGAGGACCTCGGCGGCGGCGTGCTCGGCTTCCAGTTCGAGACCGCCGAGGGCGGCGAGGCGGGACTCGCCGGCGACCTCGTCGACCTCGTGCTGGACGTCCGCGAGCAGGAGCGCGAAGCAGGCAACTACGAGCGCGCGGACGAACTCCGCGATAGCCTCGAAGCCCTCGGCGTCACCGTCGAGGACACCGAGGAGGGCGCGACGTACCGGCTCTGAACCGCCAGCGGGCGGACTGTTCTCCGCGAGGACAGGCCACCAAGCTTATTCCGGTGCCAGGGAGTGGTTCGGGCATGGACCGCCAGACGACAGTCGCCGTCGCACTCGCCGTCCTCGTCGCGACGACGGGGTGTCTCGGCATCCTGGAAGGCCCCGTGGAGTTCTCCGCGTCGAAAGCCACCGTCCAGGACAGCGCGCTCGACCAGACGGGCTACGAGGAAGTGGCCGTGAACAAGTCGGAGGTGTCCCGCGAGTTCTCCGCGGCGGGCCAATCGAAGAACGTGTCGGTGACGAACTGGGTTGCGATGTACGAGCGCTCAGTCAGCGTCCCGGCGCTCGGCGAGCAGCGCGCGGCCGTCTTCGGCGCGTTCGCGAGTCCGGAAGTGGAGGTGCTCGGGCAGACGTTCAACCCCATCGACCACTACTCGGAGAAGGAACTCGCGGAACTCGCCCAGCAACAGTACAGTAGCCTCGACATCGGGCAGTCCGTCGGGACGCGGTCGGTGACCGTGTTGAACGCGTCCACGAACGTCACGAAGTTTGAGGGCACCGCGACGCTCGGCGGCGGACAGAGCGTCGACGTCTACGTCCACGTCACGAAAGTCGAACACGACGGCGACATCATCGTCGCCGTCGCGATTCACCCACAGCAGCTAGACGGCGAACAGGAACGCATCGACACGCTCCTCCGCAACCTCGAACACTGACCGCCGCGCCGCTCCGGCTCCCGCCGCACCAGTTTTCGCGGGTAGTCTTCGTCGCCAACTGGACACGTCGATTTCTCCAACGGCGATTACGTTTCCGCGTACCGTTCGAATGCTGACACGCGTCGAGTTCGCACGTCACGGGAGCTAGAGAACGAAATCAAACCCAACTGAGACGAGCATATCTGGACGACCGTCTACTTATTTCTCGATTCATGAGCTCATTGAGGAAGTAAATACGACCTAGACCAATATTATGGTCACTATTACGTGCGTCGAGTGGCTGGGATTCACACACGATGGTACGGAGTGATTCGTACACGCCACCGTCGACGCACCGCTACGAGTGCACCGACTGCCTCGAACGAATCGAGACGGAGACGCCGCTCGTGGACTGCCCGGAGTGCGGGAGTCCGCTCCGGAACGTCGCCGTCCCGCGCGAGTGACGCCGCCCACCTGTCAGTTTTCACACTCGCGCGCCGGACGCGCACTCCCACCGTCACTCGCGTTTTCCTCACGGCGCTGACGGCAGGTTGGTTTAAGTAGCTGATTTGTGTTACACTCTCATATGTCAGTAGCTGATGACAGTAGCGGGGTGGTGGGGTTCTACGAACGCCACATCGGAACGCCCCAGACCAGGGACGAAGCGTACGGCTACCTATTGTTCGTCGCGGGACTCGTACTCGGCATCATCGGGATGGCGCTGTTCATCCCCAGCGAGTCCGCCGGCGGCACGCGCGAACTCAGCATCGCGCTCGGCGCCGCCGGGTTCGCGCTCCTCATCGCCGGGCCCGTCATCCGACTGCCGCTGCAGCGAGTCGCGACGCTCGCCGTCTACCTCGGCGTCCTGCTGTGCGCGGCCGCAATCGTCTGGTTCACCACAGTGTTCCCCCAGGAGTGGCTGACCGCCACCGGCCACCAGGGCGTCATCGGCTTGTACGCCGCCGGCATCGCAATCATCGGCATCGGCGGCGTCATCGTCCCACTCGTGACGTCAACGCGCGCCACTGAAGCGACCGCCGCCGCAGAAGCACGCGGCGCAGCGACTGAAGCCGAACTCGAGGACGTCCGCAAGGAGCGCGACGCCGCAGAGGCGGCGCGCGAGGAACTCGAAGCCGAACTCGAGTCCATCCGGACGAGCCAGGCGCAGTTCGAACTCTACGAGGACAAGGCCGGCCAGTACCGCTGGCGGCTCCGCCACCGCAACGGCAACGTCATCGCGGACGGCAGCCAGGGGTACACGCGCAAGCACAACGCCCAGAAGGGCATGCAGAGCGTGCGCCGGAACGCGCTCGGCGCAGGCGCGCTCCACACCGAACCGGACGAAGTCATCGAGGACGAAGCGGAACTCGACGACCTCCCGCTGCTCCCGGCGGAAGCCGAGGAGAGCGACGCCACGTTCGAGGTGTTCGAGGACGACGCCGGCGAGTACCGCTGGCGGCTCGTCCACGACAACGGGAACATCCTCGCGGACAGCGGCGAAGGCTACGCGTCGGAGCGGAACGCCGAACGCGCCATCGAGGGCGTGCAAGCCAACGCCGGGCCCGCGGAGTACCTCCAGTTCGACCCGGCGTCGTTCGAAATCTACCGCGACGTCGCCGGCGAGTGGCGGTGGCGGCTCGTCCACAAGAACGGGAACATCCTCGCGGACAGCGGCCAGGGGTACAGCCGCCGCCGCGACGCCCGTCGCGCCGTCGACACCGTCCAGGAGCGCGTGTCCGAAGCCGACTTCGACGTCTACGAGGACGACGCCGGCGACTACCGCTGGCGGCTCCGCGCGGCGAACGGGAACATTATCGCCGACAGCGGCGAGGGTTACTCGTCGCGCAGCGGGGCGGAGGACGCCGCCGAGCGCGTCACCGAGTACGCGCCCGACGCGGACGCGCTCGACGTCGGGTTCGCGGCGTTCGAAGTGTACGAGGACGCCGGCGGCGAGTGGCGCTGGCGGCTCCGCCACCGCAACGGCAACGTCATCGCCGACGGCGGCGAGGGCTACAGCGAGCGCAACAAAGTCCACGACAGAATCGAGAGCGTGAAGCGCAACGCCGCCGGCGCGCCCGTGGAGTCCGCGTAACGCCACGCCGACCGCGCTCTTCTGCCGAACGTGTTCGCGCGAGCGCTCACCCGTCCGTAGCGCCGAGATGCTCGCATGCCCCAGTCGACCGACGACCCAGTCGTCGACGTGACGGACGTGGACGCGCTCGTTGACGAACCCCACGCGGAGGTGTTCGACGCGCGCGACCCGCGGACAGTGCGACTCAGCCTCGAGGCCGGCGAACGCGTCCCCGCACACCAGCACCCGGAGTCGATGGTCGTCCTCTACGTGCTCACCGGTGAAATCGCGCTGTCCCTGGGCGGCGACGAGTACGACCTCTCGGAGGGGGACGCCGTGCGGTTCGACGGCGCGCAGGACGTCTCGCCGGAAGCAGTCACCGACGCCGAGGCGTTCCTCGTGTTCACGTCGAAGACCGGCGAGTGAACGCTCACAGCGCAATCGGGACGAGCAGGACGCCCATGAGGTGGACGCGGCGCGCGCCGAAGTGCGGCGGAACCAGTCCGACGAGCGTCGCGACGGCCAGCAGACCGACGCCGAGGAATCCCGCGAACACCCACGCGAGCACGACCAGGAGCGCGCAGACGCCAACGGTGAGTCGGCGGTGGTTCACTGCGCGCACGAGGCCGAAGTAGCGGTCGCCGAGCACGGGGACGAGCAGCGCGCCGGCGCACGCGGCGAGCGCGACGCTCGCAAGCAGGAGCGGGAGCGTCCGCGGGAGCGACGCGCGCTCGAACGCGACCAGCAGGCCCGTGCGCGGTTCGCCGAGCGCGAACAGCGCGAACAGCGCGAAGACGGTGTTCGCGGTGTTGACGCCGGACAGCGCCGCGACGAACGCGCGGTCGCCGTCGGCCTGCGTCGCCTCCACGGCGAACACGGTAGCGATGGCACCGGAAACTCCAGGGACGTAGGCGACGACTGCGCCCGCGAGACTGCCCGCGAACCCGGGGCCGAGGACGCTCCGCGGGCCGTCCGCGACGACGGCGTCGTCCTGCTCGGGAACGCCAGCGCCACGGTAGGCAGCGAGCAGTACTGGCGCGCCGAACAGGCCGGCGAACAGCGGCGCGAGCACGTCGCCGGTCGGCGCGAGGCCCGTGGCGTTCATCGGAAGCGCGACGACGCCGAGCGCGCCGCTGGCGGTGACGGCGAGCAGGCCGCCGAGCCGCGCACGCCACGTCGCCTCGCGCGCGAGCAAGCCCGCGACGAGCGCGGCGACGGCGACGGTGAGGTGGTCGTAGACGAACGGCGCGACGCGGCGTGCGGCCGCAGTGACCGGGACGCCGAGAACGAACGCGACCAGGACGGCGACGCCGCTCCCGAGCGCCGACACGCGGAGTGCTTCGCGGCCACGCCCAACCATCACGAGGCGGTGGCCGGGCAGCGCGCTCACCGCCATCGCCGGGTCTGGGACGCCGAGCGCGAGCGTTGGTACCACGTCCAGGAACGAGTGCGTCACGCCCGCCGCGAGCAGCGCCGCACCGACGAGGTGGGGCGGCCCCGGGACGGCGGGCGCCGCCGCAGCGAGCAATAGCGCCAGCGAATTCACGTGCAGGCCGGGGACGAGTCCCGAACACGTCCCGAGGCAGACGCCGAACGCTATCGCCGCCAGCGACGCGACTGTCGCGCCCGGAGCGACCAGCACGCGCACGCCAGCGACGTCCATCGCGCAGGAGTGGCCGCGCTCCCGTACTTCAACCTACGGCCGGGTCGCTGTCGCCACCGCGGACTCGTCGCTACGCGAGTAGTGCGCGAAAGAAAACGGTGTGCCGCGGAACGGGTTCGGGGTCGCGTCGACCCGAGTTAGCCGAAGAGGTCGCCGAGACCTTCGCCGGTGGCCTCTTCTTCCTCTTCTTCGGCTTCCTCTTCTTCAGCTTCCTCGGCGGCTTCCTCCTCTTCCTCGGCTTCCTCTTCTTCGGCTTCCTCGGCGCCACCGGCGGCACCCGCGGCGGGTGCGGCGGGCGCGGCAGCGGCCTCCGCGACGGCCTCCTCGATGTCGACGTCCTCGAGGGCCGCGACGAGCGCCTTGACGCGGGACTCCTCGACGTCCACACCGGCGGCCTCGAGGACGCCAGTGATGTTCTCTTCGTTGATCTCTTCGCCAGATTCGTTCAGGATGAGTGCTGCGTAAACGTACTCCATTGTTAACCGAACATCTCCCCGAGGCCTTCGGCGCCGGCGTCTCCGTCGTCGTCATCGTCGGAGTCGTCGGCGTCGGCCTCGGCTTCCGTGTCTCGTTCGTCGCTCGATTCCTCTTCCTCGGTCTCCTCGGACGCGGCTTCCGCCCCGGCAGCGGGCGCCTCGACGTCCTGGAGTTCCTCCGGCAGCGCCTCCTCGTCGTCGATCTGCGCGGCGAGCGCGCGCACTTGCGCGTCCGCCTTGCTGACGAGGTCGTCCGCGAGGTCCGGGCTCTCGATGGCGGCCTGCAGGCCGAGGCTCTTGGCCTCGCCCTGTGCCTTCCGGATGAGCGCGGGCGCGGTCTGCGACGTCGGGTACGCCGCGTTCACGGAGAGGTTCTGCGCGGACGCCGCCGCGGACTTGATGTCCGCGCGGTACTGGTCGACGTCCAGTTCGAGTTCGTCCGGCGTGAACAGGACGCCCTCGGAGAACACCGCGCGCAGGTCGAGGCCGACTTCCTTCGGCTCGATGCCGAGTTCGTCGAGCACGTTCGCGACGTCGTCGCTGACGACCTCGCCCTCCTCGACCACGACGGAGTCCTCCAGGACCTGGATAGACCCTTCCTGGATGCGTGCATTCGCGCCGATTTGCTGGAGTTCGCCGACGAACGGCCCGGGGTCGATGCCGGTGTCACCCTCGGGGATGACGATGTCGTTCGGGGCGACTTCGCCGGCGTTGATGGGCGCGGGCGTCTTCGAGTCCTCGAGCTGCTGGAACAGCCCGAACGGGTTGTCGTTCGTGGCGACCAGCCCGACCTCGCCCGAGATGTACTCGGTGAGGTCTTCGAGGCCGTCGTCGACCTCTTCGAGGGCGCGCACGAGCAGCGTGTTCCGGCTCATGCGCAGCACTGCCTGCCCGTGCAGGCCGCGGCGCATGTCCTGGAGCTGTTTGCTCGGGATGCCGGTCACGCCGACGACGCCGACGCTGTCGTACTTCTCGAGCAGTTCGGCGAGCTCGGCGACCTCCTCGCGCTTCCACTGTGGAATCGTTTCGGTCGTGCGTTCCTCGGCGGACATCAGGCCACCTCCACGGCCGGCCCCATCGTCGTCTTCACGTAGACGGAGTCGATGTTGAGCGGGCCTTTTTCGAGGTCAGCGTGCAGGCGGCGCAGGATGACGTCGATGTTGTCCGCGATGTCTTCGGCGGACATGTCCTCCGCGCCGACGCGCGTATGGAACGTGCGTCGGTCGCGGCTGCGAAGCTGCACGGTGTTTTTCATTCGGTTGACGGTCTCGACGACGTCGTCGTCGGGCTGGAGCGGCGTCGGCATCTTGCCGCGCGGACCGAGCACTTGACCGAGCGCACCCGCGATGTCCTGCATCATGGATGCTTCGGCGACGAAGAAGTCCGTCTCGTCTGCGAGGTCTTTCGCAGCGTCGGTGTCGTCTGCGAGGTCGGAGACGTCGTCTCCGTCCATGACCTCGTCTGCGACTTCTTCGGCTCGGACTGCGGTCTCGCCGTCTGCGAAGACCACAATCTGTGTCTCTTGTCCGGTGCCCGACGGCAGGACGACGCCCTCGTCGACTCGGTTCGACGGGTCGTTGAGGTCGAGGTCGCGCAGGTTGATAGCGAGGTCTACCGTTTCGCGGAAATTCCGCTCAGGAGCCTCCTCGATTGCGCGAGCTACGGCCTCTTCTATGTCGTTGTCTGCCATCTTTCACCTCCGTAGTGTGTCGACCCTGTGAAGGTCGGATCTCCTACGGGTCAGTGAAACAGGCGGAGCCTGTCTCGCGTGGAGAGAGGGCTATCGCGCCCTTAAAGCCGTCGAACCAGTCCCGTGCGCGCGCCAGCCTGTGACACCC
>JBDGQF010000002.1:0-4004 GCA_042219255.1 Halobacterium sp.
GGGCGTATTGACTGACGCCCCTCCCACGCGAGGACTGTTGCTCGCGTCGGAGATAAACATCTGCCACATTCTTGGCGGCGTTGTAGTCGGCGTGATTCCGATTCCCGCACTGCTGGCACTCAAACGTGTCCCGCAACAGGCGGTTGTCGTCGTGGATATATCCGCACTCTGCACATCGCTTGCTGGTGTTCTTCGGGCTCGTCGTCTCCACAAACAACCCTTCGGCTTCGGCCTTGTACTTGACGTACTCGTGCAAACGGTTAAACGCCCAATCGGAGTGCCACGTAGCTTCGGGCAGTCGCCCACGGATACCGTCTAAATCTTCAAACACGATGCCATCACAATCGTAGTGGAGAGCTTCCTTGACGATGCCATTGGCCACGCTGTGCAGGACTTGTTTCACATACTCGTCTTCTCGCCCGCTCACGACGTTCATCGTTCGGTGCGCGTTCCGTGTGCCACACTTTTGGAGGTCGCCACGCACGCGCTCGAACTCCCGTCGCTTGTGATTGAGTTCACCAGCTGGGAAAAAGCGGGCCGTACTGGTGACAGCGATTTCGTTCACACCGAGGTCAACGCCGAGAACCGTTCCGTTCTCGGTCGTTTCTTCCTCTGCGTCTTGCTTGAGCTTTCGATATCCAAAGTGCAAGTACCAGTCTTCGTCTCGAAAGTGGAGCGTGGATTCAGTGGGCTCCCACTTATCACTATTGAGGTACTTGTACTGGTATCCATCTTCGTTGTCGGGCAGTACGAGGTCGGCTCGAACGCGGGCGTGGTCGCCGCGAATGGTGAGTGAGACCTGCTCTTGCTCGGGGAAGACAGTCATTGTCCGACTGTCGTAAGTGATGGTCGGACTCGTGTACGTTGGTTTGCTGGCTTTCCTTCCCTCTTGACGGTGAGAGATGCAAGATTTGATGTTCTCGGCTGCTTGATGGCACGCGAGGATGGCGTGCTGGCTGCCGAGGTGTGTGTTTTCTCGCACCTGGTCGTAAGCAAGTTGTTGTACGTCGGACTTAGAATGGCACCGCTCCCACGCTTTGTCCACAGCAATCTGACATCCCTGCTTCCACTCCTCGATGGTGTTTCGGAGGAGTGACTCGTCAGTGGAGGATATATCGAGTCGAGTGATGACAGTTCTGCGGTGATACCTGTTCCCCAGCAATATAGTCAATATAGTTATTTTATTACTTAATAGTTGGTGGTTGTCGGCCCCCTCCATCCCTTCTGTACTCCTCTCTCGCTCCGCTCACTGCCATGCTCCTTGTCGAAGACGACTCCCGCTTGTCAAAGCCTGAGCAGCCGACGTACGAGCATCCGCGGCGCGAGTGGCTCGGAGAGCCCGAGCGCCGCGGTTCACTCCGCGAGCGAACAGCGTGAGCGAGCGGAGGCCGACGACTGACCAACGCGAGCGGAGCGAGCGGCGGGAAGGAGGAGTGCTTTTTCCGCAAGTTTTTGCCGAGGGCGGCCGCAGGCCGCCCGCAGCGCAAAAAGTGCGTAACGAAGTGGTTACTCGAATTTGCGGACGGTGACGTCGAAGGTGTCGAGGTCGAGGATGGGGGCGGTGGCGACGTCGGGGTCGATGTTGACGGATTCCTGGAAGGCGGTCTGGTGTTGCCAGCAGCCGGAGTTGATGAGGCGGACGTTGTGGTAGCCGCCGACGCCGAGTTTGTGGACGTGGCCGGTGTGGAAGACGTCGGGTGGGTCGTCGATGACGAGGTAGTCTTTCTTTTCGGGGGCGACGCGGGTGCGGCCGCCGAACTGGGGGGCGACGTGGCGTTTTTTGAGGAGTTGTTCCATGGCGCGGTGGGGGGCGTCGTAGGAGACGTCCTCGTGGGGGTTTTCGGCGATGATTTCGTCGATGGAGACACCGTGGTACATGAGGACGTCGACGCCTTCGAGGGTGACGGTGGAGGGGTTGCCGGTGAAGCGGGCGTCGTGGGCGCTCATGATGGAGCGGAGTTCGTCGTCGAACGCCGGCTGGGGTTCGGCGAGGCGGACGGCGTCGTGGTTCCCGGGAATCATGACGATTTCGAGGTCGCCGGGGACTGCTTTGAGGTGTTCGGCGAACGTCTCGTACTGTTCGTAGATGTCGACGACGTCGAGTTCGTCGTCCTGGTCTGGGTAGACGCCGACGCCTTCGACCATGTCGCCGGCGATGAGGAGGTATTCGACGGGGTCGGCTTCGTCGGTGTGTAGCCAGTCGGCGAACGCTTGCCAGGCGTCGGCGGCGAACTCCTGGCTGCCGACGTGGACGTCGGAGACGAGCGCCGCCTGGACGTGGCGGTCGGCGGTGGACGGGCGGTGGGTGCGGGGGATGTCTGGGAAGTACAGTTCGTCGGCGAACAGGATGCCGCCGTCGTCGGAGAGCGTGCCCTCGATGGCGATGACTTCGTCCATGAGGAGTTCGTCGACGTGGTCGGCGATGTCGCGGTCTTTCATGACGAGCGCGGGGAAGACCCCGTTGGTGTCCTCGAGTTCGACGAGCCAGTGGCCGCTGGCGGTCGACCGGACGTCGTTGACCATGCCGACGACGGCGGCCTCGCTGCCACCGGGCATCGAGTCGAGGGCGTCGGTGGGACGGTGGTTGACGCGACCGCGGAGTTTCTTCGAGAGGCGGTCGAAGCGGTCGCGGAACGTCGAGACGAAGTCCTGGTATTCGCCCGTACCCGTGGATTCGCCGGTGATGTCGCCCTGGATTTCGACGCTGCGTTCGCCGTCAGACCGGCGGTCGGAGTTCCCGCGTGCGTCGGTCGACGAAGAACCCGATTTCACCCCCTTCGTTTCTACTGGAGACACCGGTTCTTCACTCGGATTTCCTGTCGATTCGACTGCACTCGAAGTGGTGGTCGTGGAAGCGTCAGTATCCGCCGACTCGGTCGACTGTTCGACCTGCGTCGCCGTACTGCCGCTTCCCCCAGTGTCCGTCGTCGCTGCCGCAGCAGTCGCGCTGTCGGCCGCTCTATCGGCCTCGGCGCCAGTCTCGTCCCCGCCGTCGCCGCTCGCGTCCGGTGGCTTCGCTGTGTCGACGGCCTCGCGGACGTGGTCGGTGGTGAGCGTGAGCGCGTCCTCCGGCGCCGCGTCGACGGCGCGCTCGACGGCGGCCGCCGGGTCGTCGGCGGCCGCGAGCAGCGTCACCGCCTCGCGCTCGGCGTTGTACCCCCTGCTGGTCAGTTCGCGGACGACCCGGACGGGGGGTTCTCTCGGCACACCACGTCAGCACGGCGAGCGCGAGCAAAAGCATGGCGGTCCGGGCGGCCCAGAGTCCACGGAGAGGGGAAGGTTGAAACGCCAGACTGCCGAACTGCGAGTAGATGACGACTGGCGACGACGTGCCCGACCCCCGTGGCGGTCCGCGCGACGCCCTCGTCTGGTTCCTCCGCACCGAGAACGGCGCCGTCATGTTCCTCCGTGAAGCCGCCAGCAGCGCGCTCACCGTCGCGATGGTCGGCATGCTGCTGTTCGCGGTCAGCGGCGTCTGGCCGCCGCTCGTCGCGGTGGAGAGCGGGAGCATGAAGCCGAACATGCAGAAAGGCGACCTCGTATTCGTCATGGACGAAGACCGGTTCAGTCCCGAGTACGCGCACGCCGACACCGGCATCGTCCCCAAACACACCGCCACCGAGGAAGGCTTCCGGAAGTTCGGGGGCTACGGCGACGTCGTCGTCTACGAACCCGGCGGGAACGGCCGCACCACGCCAGTCATCCACCGCGTCCACTTCTGGGTGAACGAGAGCGAGAACTGGTACAGCAAAGCCAACCCCGCGTACGTGAACGCGGGCAATTGCGAGGAACTCCGGAACTGTCCCGCGCCCCACGCCGGATTCATCACGAAGGGGGACAACGAACTCACGAACGACTACTACGACCAGGCACGCGGCATCTCCTCACCCGTGAAACCGTCCTGGATTCGCGGCACCGCCGAGTACCGCATCCCGTACCTCGGCTGGGTGCGCCTGACGTTCGCCGGCACCGCGACGCCGGACATCGCGACGGCGGGGGCCGGC
>JBDGQF010000002.1:4104-7439 GCA_042219255.1 Halobacterium sp.
TAGACGATGACCGCGAACCCGATGGCGGTCAGCGCGCTCTCCGTGAGCACTGCCGTCGTCTGTTCGAGGCCGAGCACCTGGTGGGCGATGCCCGCCAGCAGCGACCCGAGCGTCACGAACCCGAAGCCGATTGCCAGCGACCGCAGCGCCGGCGACCCAGTGCGCTGCCACGCCTTCACGGCGAAGAACGTGACGGCGCCGCCGAGGAGGAGGGTAATCGACTTCAACGCGACCAGCAGCGGGTAGTGTGTCATGTTTCCTTGCTCACCTCCGCCCAGAGCGTCTCCAGGCGCTCGTCTTTCGTCTCCGCGGGCCGCGAGACGCCGACGTCCAGCGTGCGGTCGTCCTCCAGTTGGATGACCACTTCCTCGAAGACGAGGTCGTACTCCGTGGTGTGGTGGCCGTCCGGCTGTAAGACCGCGCGCTCGTCGAGGAGCGCGGCGTCCGTGAGGAGCTCGAGTTTCCGGTACGTCGTCGACAGCGGGATGTCCGTCTCGTCGGAGAGCTCCTTGGCGGTCATGGGTTCGGCGAGCGCCTCGATGATGCGTCTGCATCCCTCGTCGTCCAGGGCGTCGAGGACGGCCTGGAGGTCGGGCGCGTCGTCCGTCCCGAGCGGAGCACGCATCACACGACACTCGGAGGGACGACCGGTTAAGCCGTGTTCCAGTTCCCAGCTCCTGGGAACGTCTACGGCTTCGTCGTTCTCACGGACTGGGGACCGCCCCCATGCGGTGGGAATCAGCGCGACGCCTTACCTCGTGGTCGGCCTACGTCCAACTGGGTGACCGACGATGACTCAACAGACGGCCCGGACGGCAGACGCGAACGTGTTCGAATCCCGCCTCGGTGGCGTGACAGTGCGGGGGGAGGCCCACAGCCTGAGCGCGTGGTTCGTGCTCGCGCTCCGACTGATGATGGGGTACGCGTTCCTCCACTCCGGGCTGGACAAGGTGCTGTCCGGGAGTTTCAGCGCGGGCGGCTACCTCGCGAACGTCGCCGCGACGAACGGCAACCCCCTCGAGGGCGTGTTCGCGTGGATGGCGAACACGCCCGCGTTCCTCGACTTCGTGAACGTCGCCGTGCCGTTCGGCGAGACGCTCATCGGCGTCGCGCTCCTGCTCGGCGTCTTCACGCGGTTCGCCGCGTTCTGGGGCGCGTTCATGATGCTGTTGTTCTACTTCGGGAACTGGAGCGTCGAACACGGCTACGTGAACGGCGACTTCGCGTACATGCTCGTGTTCCTCGCCGTCGCCGCGTTCGGCGCCGGCCGCATCCTCGGCGTCGACGCGTGGCTCGAAGAGACGGACGTCGTGAAGGAGAACGAGTGGCTGCGCTACCTGCTCGGCTGACGCGCCGCCCGGTATGCCAAACACCACTATTTCACGTGGAATAGTACCACGCCTTCTTGGGTATGTTTCGAGGAGAAACGAAGGGGGTAAGCGGATAGTCGGTTACGGCGCGGGATAGTCGAGCGCAGTGCGCGGATAGTCCGGTGCGGCGCGCGGATAGTCGAAACCGGTGCGCGAGTGCTGCGCGTCAGTTGTCGAAGCGCGCCTGGACGAACGGCGTGACGTTCTCGATGTCGCTGAGCCGGGAGTCCGCTTCGAGGACGGCCTCCGTCTCCTCGACGGGGACGGACAGCGAGATTTCCTTCGTGCGGCCGTACCGGCCCTTCGAGACGACGACGGCGTTCACGATGCCGAGCATGTCGAGTTCGCTGATGAGGTCGGTGACGCGGCGCTGCGTGAGGACGTCGGCGTCAAGCTCGTCGCACAGCGTCTTGTAGATGTTGTACACTTCGCCCGTGTTCACGTTGTGCACGCCGTTGTCCTCCAGGAGGAGGATGGCGTACAGGACGAGTTTCGACTGCGTGGGGAGGGTGCGGACGACTTCGACGACGCGGTCGAGTTCGATTTTGTCCTGCGCGCGCCGGACGTGCTCCTCGGTGACGCCCTCGGCCTGGTCGCGCTCCGCGAGTTCGCCCGCAGTCCGGAGGAGGTCGAGCGCGCGCCGCGCGTCGCCGTGCTCCTGGGCGGCGAACGCCGCGCACAGCGGGATGACGTCCTCGGAGAGCGCGTCCTGCTTGAACGCGACGTCCGACCGGTGCTGGAGGATGTCCCGTAGCTGGTTCGCGTCGTACGGTGGGAACACGATTTCCTCCTCGCCGAGACTGGACTTCACGCGCGGGTCGAGGAAGTCGGTGAACTTCAGGTCGTTCGAGATGCCGATGATGGAGACCCGGGAGTTGTCGAGTTCCGAGTTCATCCGCGAGAGGTTGTAGAGCGTGTCGTCGCCCGACTTCTCGACGAGCTTGTCGATCTCGTCGAGCATGATGACCGCCACGCGCTCGACGTAGTCGACGGCGTCGAAGAACGTCGAGTAGACGCGGTCCGTCGGCCACCCGGTCATGGGGACCTCCTCCATCTCCTCTTTGTCCGCGAGCCGGGAGTCGATGCGGGACTCGACCTCGCGTGGCGTGTCGAACTCGGTGTCGTCGAGCACCGAAGCGTCCTCCCGGGCGGCGGTGTGGAGGTCCTCGAGTTCGTCGACGCGCTCGTCGACGTACGCCCGGTTCTGCTCGATGAACTTGTTGGCGAGCTGCGCGAGCACGCGGTACTGGGTGTCGGTCACCTCGCAGTTGATGTACTCGACCTCGCAGGGGACGTCGTACTTCTCGGAGGTCGACTCCAGTTCCTGCGAGACGAACTGCGCGCTCGCCGTCTTCCCCGTCCCGGTCTTCCCGTAGATGAGGATGTTCGACGGCGTCTCGCCACGGAGCGCGGCGACGAGGATGGTCGCCATGTTGTTGATCTGTTCGTTGCGATGCGGGAGCTCGTGTGGCGTGTACGACGGTCGAAGGACCTCCTTGTTCTCGAAGATGGGCTCGCCGCTGAGCAAGTCGTCGAAGAGCCCGTCGCCCTCCGCCTCCTCGTCCTCGTCGAGCACGTCGTCGATGTCGACCTCGAAGCTCCGTCCGTCCGTCCGTCGGCCGTCCGGCGATCCGTTGTTCGGCATGTTCTGTTAGACCCCTCCGTTTCGAGTGGAGAACACCCGCCAGCGTCGGAATCACGGCCCGTCAGCCGGGAACGCGACGGCTCGGGTTCCGGACGAAGCCAGCGAGTGCAGTTGATGCAGATGAAACACAGGAAACGGCGAAGACAAATACGTTTCGGTGCAGTTCGATCGGCGAGTATACATAACGGATGCTCATCTGCAGCTTGCGCGCGCGAGACAGACGCACGATACGTCCGTGACGGACGACGAACAGTCGTCATACGCCGAGGCGCTCGTAGCGATGATCGAGCGGAGTGGGACGAGAACAGTAAGGGAGAACA
>JBDGQF010000002.1:7449-7699 GCA_042219255.1 Halobacterium sp.
GGGGACCGCTTCGTGTCGAGCAGGGTCGTCGGCGCCGAGCCGCTCGACGCGATCGAGAGGTCGAGGAGCACGCGGGCGCGAAGCGACGTGGTGACCGGTTGCCTCGACAGGTCGGCCGGTCCAGTGTCGGACCACCAGCTCGGGAGCAACCGAGCGCCGAGTGATCGGTCGATGAGGTGAGGTGAGGCGAGGCGGGATGGGAAGGGGTGGGGTGGGGTGGGGTGGGGTGGGGTGGCTGCACCCGAAACTG
>JBDGQF010000134.1:0-7674 GCA_042219255.1 Halobacterium sp.
ACTCCGACGAGTTCCGCGACCTGCTCGCCGACCGCGGCGCGCAGACCGAAGCCTAGGAGTTCTCCGAGAGGGATTCGACCCGCGCCGTCATCCGGTAGCGTCGCGGCTCGAACCCGAGGCTGTCGTAGAACGCGAGCGCGCGGTCGTTGTCCACGTCGACGTCCAGCGCGAGTTCCGGACAGCCCAGATTCCGGGCGCGCTCGGCGGCCCTGGCGACGAGGTCGTCGGCGAGGCCGGTGCCGCGGTACTGCTCGTGGACGTAGATGTCGCCGACGACGAGTCTGTCCGGTCGGTCGAAGACGGACGGCGCCTCGTCGACGTCCGTGGCGACGAAGCCTGCGAGGTCGCCCTCTCCTCCGGCGATGTCGACGTCGCCGTCCGCGCCGTCGACGGCGACCCAGAGCACGTAGTCGTCGGCGGCGAGGCTGTCGAGGCGGAACGGGACTTCCTCGGCGACGAGGTCGACGCCGTCCGCGAGTCCGTGGCCGTCCACGGCGGCTTCCAGGTCGCGGTGGTACGGCAGCCACAGTTCCTCGACGTACCGCCGCACCGCGGCTTCCTCGGCCGGCAACCGCTGGAGGTGCATCCTGGCCGGAGCGTGGCGGGCGGCGGCCTTAGCCGTGGCTGTTCGACTGAAGAACGCGGAGAACGTGGTGCGCGTTAGGCGCCGTAGGTCTCTTCGAGGTACTCGACGATGTCGTCGCTCTCGGGAATCCCCTCGACGCCGTGCTCGGTGTCGACGAGGACGGGGACGCCGGTCTGGCCGCTGATTTCCTGGACTTCGTCGCGCTCGCTGTGCGACCCGGGGACTTCGTGTTCGACGTAGTCGAGGTCGAGGTCGGCGAGCGTCGACTTCACTTTCGCGCAGTACGGGCAGCCAGGGAGGCTGTACAGTTCGAGTGTCATACCGTCACGTACGCGGTGGGGACAAAAAGGGACGGGGATACGGGCGGACGCGGCCGGTAGGCGTCGCGCCGCCGGGAGACGGACAGGGCCGTCAGACGGCGGCGGCGATGGTGCCGCTGGTGCGGACGTAGAAGTAGACGACGAACGCGAGCGCGAGCAGCCACTGGCCGACGCCGACGTCGTCGTACTCGCCGACCGCGGTCTTGATGACGGGGTAGGAGACGATGCCGGCGGCGATGCCGTAGCCGATGTTGTACGTGAACGGCATCACGAAGACGGTGAGGCCGGCGGGAATCGTGTACGTGATGTCGTCCCAGGCGACCTCGGTGACGTTCGCGAGCATGATGACGCCGACGACCACGAGCGCGATGTGGCTGGCGTACAGGGGGACGATGGCCGCCAGCGGGACGACGACGAGGCTCGCGAGGAACAACAGCGCGACGACGAGCGCGGTGAGGCCGGTGCGGCCGCCCTCCTCGACGCCGGTCGCGGACTCGATGTACGTGGTGACCGTGGAGGTGCCGAGCATGCTGCCGACGGTGGTGCCGATTGCGTCCGCCATCAGGGGTTTCTCGATTTCGGGGAGGTTGCCGTCCTCGTCGAGGAAGCCGGCGACCTGGCCGACGCCGACGAGCGTGCCGGCGGTGTCGAAGAAGTCCACGAAGAAGAACGTGAACACGATGAGCGCGAACGCGAACACGTCGAGGTCCTGGGCGGGCGCGCCGACGAGGCCGTCGATGAACGCGCCTGCCAGCGGCGTGATGTCGTACTGGGCGCCCGTGATGGACGTGGTGAGCGTGCCGGACGGCACGATGCCCGCGAACTCGGCGAGGTAGGCGGCCGCGGTCGTGCCGAGGATGCCGACGAGGATAGACCCGGGGACGCCGCGGGCGTACAGCGCGAGCGTGAAGAACAGGCCGAGGACGGCGAGCGTGGCGGCGGGGTCGGCGGCAATCTGGCCGAGCGTGAGGCCGGTCGCCTGGTCGACGGCGACGACGCCCATCTCCTGGAGGCCGATGAGCGCGAGGAACGCGCCGATACCGGCGCCGACCGCGAGTTTCACGGGTTCGGGGAACGCGCGGATGATGGCTTTCCTGGCGCCGGCGGCGGTCAGCAGGATGAAGATGATGCCTTCGACGAAGACGGCGGCGAGCGCGACCTGCCAGGGGATGCCGAGGCCGAGCACGACCGTGTACGCGAAGAACGCGTTGAGGCCGAGGCCGGGCGCTTGCGCGAACGGCCGGTTGGCGTACAGCGCCATGACGGTGGTGGCGACGAACGCCGAGAGGATGGTGACGACGGCCAGCATCTGTTTGACCTGGCTGCCGGTGTACCCCTCGATGGTGATTGCCTGGCCGAGCGTCGCCGGGTTGACGAGGACGATGTAGGACATCGCGAAGAACGTCGTCACGCCGGCCAGTACTTCGGTGCGGACATCGGTGTCGTGGTCGTCGAGCGCGAAGTAGTCAGCGAGCCCCATGATGCACGTTCGGGCATACCTGCAGGCTCTTGTTAAGCGTTGTTATGCACGTTTGTCCTTCGTGGTATTTCGGGAAGATGTTTCAGCGAGAAGTTACACGTCCGTGCCCAAAACAGGGTGGATAGGGTGGGTCGCGGCGGCGCGAGCGGCCGCCGGTCGCGTCCGGTCTAGCCGGTCGTCAGTCGAGTTCGGCGAGCGCGCCGACCGGTGCGTCCGTGAGTTCGCGGGCGCGCTCGACGCCGTCGTCGCCGACGGCGATGAGCGTGAACACGCCCGTGACGTCGGCTTCGGCGGCGTCGGCGATGTCCAGGAGAATCTCCTGGGTCTCGCCCGAGCGGATGAGGTCGTCGACGACGAGGACGGTGTCGCCGGCGTCGATGGCCGACGCGGGGAGGTAGTACGTGAGTTCGATGCCGGAGGCGAAGCGCTTTCGCGCCTCGATGAACTCCTCGACGGCCGTCTCCTTGGACTTCTTCGCGTACGCGCAGTCAGCGCCGTAGTAGGAGGCCAGCGCGGCGGCGAGCGTGATGCCGTCGGTGGCGGCGGTGAGGACGACGTCCGGCCGCTCGAAGTCGAACGTCTCGGCGGCGACGGGCGCGACCAGGTCGAGGAACGACTGGTCGAAGACGACGCCGGAGTTGTCGACGTAGCCCTCTTCGTCGAGGCGGACGCGCGCCTCGAGTTCGTCCCGGAGGAGGTCGGCGCCGGCGTCCTCGACGACGTCGCGGGCGCGCTCGGCGCTCGGGAGGACGTGGCCGTTCACGTAGCGGTTCAGGTCGCCGGCCGGCAGACCGGTCTCCGCGGAGAGTTCGTCGTACGTCCGCGTCTCCTTCAGCGTACGCAGCACGTCGACCGCCTGCAACTGCAGGGCGGCCTTCTCTGCCCGGTTCATACAGGTACGCACGTTTCCACAAACTTGAATATCCCGAAACGATTGCCGTGCGAACAACCCACAAACTCGGCCAGAAACGTGGGGCTTGGGCGCAGACCTACTCGGCGTCCAACAGGTCGCTGGCCGTCACGAGCGCCTCCATCTCCACGCCGTGTTCGGCGAGCAGTTCGCGGCCGCCCTCCTCGCGGTCGACCACGAGCAGCGCGCGGTTCACTTCCGCGCCGGCGTCCCGGAGCGCTTTGACGGCGTCGACGGCGGACTGGCCGGTCGTCGCGATGTCCTCCACGACGACGACCTCCTCGCCGTCGTCCAGGCGGCCCTCGATGCGGTTGGCGGTGCCGTAGTCTTTCGCCTGCTTGCGCGCGATGACGTACGGGACGTCCGCCTCGACCGCCGTCGCCGCCGCCAGCGGCACGCCGCCGAGCGCGACGCCGCCGAGTTTCGCGTCCGCGCCCAGGCGGTCGGCGAACGCCTCCGCGATGGCGCGCAGACAGTCCGGGTCGGTCTCGAACAGGTACTTGTCCACGTAGTACTCCGACGTGCCGCCGTGCGAGAGTTCGAACTCGCCGAATTTGACCGCGTCGGCGTTCCTGAGCAACTGGACGAGGTCGTCAGTCGACATTGCCAGAGAGCGGGCGCCGACCGACCAAAAGGCGTGCGGTCGCCGGCCGCCGCTCGGCGCGGCCGAACTACTTTGTCACGCTCCGCCGAACGAGCAGTATGCACGTACGTGAGGCCACGCCGGGCGACGCGGAGGCGGTGCGGCGCGTCGCCGACGCCGCGTGGCACGACGCCCACGACGACATCGTCGGGCCGGACAGCGTCGAGCGGTTCCTCGCCGAGTACTACAGTATCGACGACCTCCGCAAGCGCTTCGCGGCGGACGACGGCACGACGTTCGTCGCGTCCGTCGACGGGACAATCGTCGGGTACGCGAGCGGCGTGCCGGAGGACGACTGGTACACGCTCGGGTCGATTTACGTCCACCCGGACTGGCAGGGCGACGGCGTCGGCTCCGCGCTCCTCGAACGCGTCGAGCGGGCGGGCGCGGCGGCGGGGTTCGAGACGCTGCGTCTCGTGGTGATGGCGGACAACGAGGACTCGATTGGGTTCTACGAGTCCCGGGGGTTCGTCCGCGTCGCCGACCACTACGACGAGATGCTGGACGTCGACGGCTACGTCTACCAGAAGCCGCTGGCGCAGTGACGGAGACGTGCAAACCTTCTTGCGGTGTGGTACCGAACCGTCCGGCAGAGTGCGGCGACTGACGAGGGGAGACCATGAGTGACCAAGAAGCCACCAAGACCATCTGTCCGTACTGCGGCGTCGGCTGCGGCGTGCAAGTCCAGTCCGGCGACCGGCCAGGGGACGTGAACTTCGTCCCGTGGGGCGACGCGCCCGTCAACGAGGGGCGCGTCTGCATCAAGGGCGGCGCCGCCACCGAAGTCGTCGACCACGACGACCGCCTGACGGCGCCGCTCGTGAAGGAGGACGGCGAGTTCCGCGAGGCGTCCTGGGACGAGGCGCTGTCACGCGTCGTCGACGAACTCGAACGCATCCGGGACGACCACGGTCCGGACGCGACCGGGTTCTACGCGTCCTCGAAGGTGACCAACGAGGAGAACTACCTGCTCCAGAAGTTCGCGCGCCGGTACGGCACGAACAACGTCGACAACTGCACGCGCATGTGCCACGCCTCCACGGTGTGGGCGCTCCGGCGGAGCCTCGGCGCGGGCGCGATGACGAACAGCATGCGCGACCTGCGCGAGGCGGCGGACGTCCTCTGGATTCAGGGGTCGAACCCCGGCGAACAGCACCCTATCGCGAACAGCCAGTACTTCCGGCAGGCCGTGCTGGACGGCGCGACCGTTATCCAGGTCGACCCGCACGCGAACAAGACCACGGAGTCGTTCAAAATCGACGAGACCGACCGGCACCGCCACCTCCAGTTGAAGCCGGGGACGGACGTCCCGCTCCTGAACGCGGTACTGAAGACTGTCCTGGAGAACGACTGGGTGGACGAGGAGTTCGTCGCCGAGCGCACCGAGGGCATCGAGGACTTGCGCGAGACGCTCGAAGACTTCGACAAGGAGGCGGCGGCCGAGGAGTGCGGCGTCCCCCTCGAAGACATCGAGTACGCGGCGGAGGCGTACGCGACGGCGGACAACGCCGCCATCTTCACGGGGATGGGGATGAGCCAGCACCGCTGCGGCGTCGACAACGTCCAGAACGAAATCAACCTCGCGCTCGTCACCGGCAACCTCGGCCGGCCGGGCACTGGCGTGAATCCGCTCCGCGGCCAGAACAACGTCCAGGGCGCCAGCGACGTCGGCGCGATGCCGAACGTCCTCCCGGGGTACCAGCCAGTGGACGACGACGAGGCCAGGGAGGCCGTCGAGGACGTCTGGGGGTTCGAGATTCCGGCGGAACCGGGGCTGACGAACGTCGAAATCACGCACAGCATCGGCGACGGCGTGAGGGGGATGTTCGTGATGGGCGAGAACCCCGTGATGAGCGAACCGAACGCGGACCGGGTCGCCGACCTCCTCGAGGACGTGGAGTTCCTCGCCGTCCAGGACATCTTCCTGACGGAGACGGCGGAGTACGCGGACGTCGTGCTGCCGGCGACGTCGTGGGCGGAGCGCGGCGGCACCGTCACGAACACCGACCGCCACGTCCAGCGGATGCGCGGCGTCGAGAAAGTCCACTCGGAGACGCGCCACGACTACGAGATTCTCACCGAACTCGGCCAGCGGCTGTTCGGCGACGGCACGTTCGACTTCGAGAACCCACGCGAGATTTTCGAGGAACTGCGCGAGGTCTGCCCCATCTACCACGGCATGACGTACGACTTGCTCGGCGAGGAGGGCCTGCACTGGCCGTGCCGCGAACCCGGCGACGAGGGCGACCCCTACCTCTACGAGGACTCCTTCGACACCGAGAACGGCCTCGGGTACATCGAGGGCGTCGAACACACGCCGCCCGCGGAGACGCCGGACGACGAGTACCCGCTCGTCCTCACGACCGCTCGACTCGAAGAACACTACAACACGGGCACGATGAGCACGCGGTCACCGACGCTGAACCGCCAGCACCCCGAGAACTTCGTGGACGTCCACCCCGAGGACGCGAAGCGGTACGGCATCGAGGACGGCGACGACGTGGTGTTGCGGTCGCGCCGCGGCGAAATCACGGTCACCGCGCAGGTCACCGATGCCACCAAGGAGGGCGTGGTGTGGACGACGCCGCACTTCGCCGCCGCGCCAGGGAACGCGCTCACGAACGACGTCCTCGACGAGCGCGCGAAGATTCCCGAGTACAAGGCCGCCGCGGCGAGTATCGACGTCGCGGTCGAATCATCCGACGAGACAGCCACCGGCGACGACTGAGGGAACAACCAACGGCGAGCATCCGCGAGGCGAGCGGCTCGGAGAGCCCGAGCCGAGCGGTTCACTCCGCGACCGACCGCAGGGAGGGAGCGGAGGCCGACGACTGACCAACGCGAGCGAAGCGAGCGGCGGGAAGGAGGAGTGCTTTTTCCGCAAGTTTTTGCCGAGCGGGGTGCGCCGGAGGCGCACCCCCGCAGCGCAAAAAGTGCCTTAGTAGGGCTCGTCCTTGAGGCCGAGGAGGTAGGCGATGCCGTTGGTGAGGAGGTGGAGGACTGGCGTGATGACGAGGACGGCGAGGATGACGTCGATGGTGAAGGTGTCCGCGAACCACGAGGGGGCGGCGAGCGCGGTGAGTGCGAGCGCGACGAGGACGAAGTCGAGTTGGTCGACGAGCGGGAAGGCGGCGCCGCGTTCGCGGCCGGTGCGGCGTTTGAGGAAGGAGGCGAGGATGTCGCCGAGCATCGCGCCGAACGCGAGCGCGACCATCGCCGCGGGCGGGAACGTGGGGAGAGAGACGCCGAGCGCGTCGCTGGCGGCCGGCTGGAGTTGGTTGAGGAGGGCGGCGAGCGCTACGCCGGCGAGCGTGCCGAACGCGGTGCCGCGCCACGTCTTCCCGTCGCCGAGGACGCGGCGGCCGTTCCACGTGCGGCCGCCGTCGATGGGGCGGCCGCCGCCGGCGAGCACCGCGACGTTGTTCGGGACGTACGCGGGCAGCATCGCCCAGACTGCGGTCGCGACCGTCGCTGCGAGACTCATGGGCGTTCGTGGCGGCGCGCCCGGCAAAAACCCGGGGGTTCCGCGGCGGTCGGGTCGGTGGGGGTCGGGACGGTGTCGGCCGGCCGTGGGCGTGCGCTGGGGGCGCGCGGAGACCATGGAAGGCGCGCCGTTTAAGGCGTGACGCACCCCACTGACAGGTATGATACCGCCCATCGCGTCGAACTTTGTCGCCGGTGAGTCGCCGGCGGAGGCGCTCGAGCACGTCGAACGCCTCAACGAGCGCGGCGTGA
>JBDGQF010000031.1:0-7598 GCA_042219255.1 Halobacterium sp.
TTCCGTACGTCACCGTCATCGTCGTGCTCGCGCTGTTCGGCCGCACGCGCCTCCCGTCGGCCGCGGGCGAACACTACGAGTCCGGCGAGGACGAGTAGCACGCTCGCTATCGCTCGCTCTCGGCGCCGCTCCGACGCGGCGGGTTTTTGACTGCGCTCGTGCAATCGCGAGTATGGACGACGACGAACTGCTCGCCGCAGCACGCGACGCCCTCGAGAACGCCTACGTGCCGTACTCCGAGTACGAGGTCGGCGCCGCTGTCGAGACGGCGGACGGCGACGTCTACGTCGGCTGTAACGTCGAGAACGCGAACTACTCGAACAGCCTCCACGCCGAAGAAGTCGCGGTCGGCGAAGCCGTCGCGGACGGCCACCGCGAGTTCGCGAAAGTGGTCGTGACCTCGGCCGCCCGGGACGCCGTCACGCCCTGCGGGATGTGCCGCCAGACGCTCGCGGAGTTCTGCAGCGACGACACGCCCGTGCTCTGTGACACGGGCGACGGCTTCGAGCGCTACACCGTCGGCGAACTCATCCCGGACACCATCACGCCCGAGATGCTCGGCAAACACCCCTGAAACCCGACTGGGCGACCGGAACGGGAAAGACACTTTGCGCTCCGGCGGCGACTCCGGGGGTATGCCCGGTGACAGCGAGGACCCGAACGACGAGGTCCAGTATCACGTCGAACTCTCCGAGGGGGACGTCGCGGACGCCGTCCTGCTCCCCGGCAACCCGGAACGCCTCGACAAAATCACGCCGCTGTGGGACGACCACGACGAGGTCGCGTACCACCGCGAGTACCGCACCGCGACCGGCACCTACGAGGGCACGCCCATCTCAGTCACGTCCACGGGTATCGGGTCGCCGTCGGCCGCCATCGCCGTCGAGGAACTCGCGCGCGTCGGCGCGGACACCTTCATCCGCGTCGGCTCCTGTGGCGCGCTCCAGGCGGAGATGGAGCCCGGCGACCTCGTCATCACGCGCGGCGCCGTCCGCCAGGAAGGCACCAGCGACGAGTACGTCCGCGAAGACTACCCCGCCGTCGCCCACCACGAGGTCGTCGCCGCGCTCGTCGCGGCCGCCGAACGCCTCGGCCACGACTACCACGTCGGCCTCACGATGAGTTCGGACTCCTTCTACGCCGGCCAGGGCCGCCCCGGCTTCGACGGCTTCGAGGCCGCCGGCAGCGACGAACTCATCGACGAACTGAAGAACGCGAACGTCGCGAACGTCGAGATGGAGGCGTCGGCCATCGTCACGCTCGCGAACGTCTACGGCCTGCGCGCGGGCGCCGTCTGCTCGGTGTTCGCGAACCGCGAGACCGGCGAGTTCCTCACCGAGGGCGAGACCACCGCCGCCGAGACCGCGAGCCTCGCCGTCCACCTCCTCGCGCAGATGGACGAGAAAAAAGCCGAAGCCGGCGTCGACGAGTGGCACGCCGGCCTGAGCCTGGAGTAGTTACTCTCCGCCCCTCGGCCCGGCGTCCTCAGAGAGGAAGATGCTGTCTTCGCCGGAGTAGAACGTGTCGAGCGCGCGGAGCGCGCCGACGTACGAGCCGATTGCGACGACGGTGACGGCGACGAGGAGGGCGAACGCATAGCCGAACAGTTGGGTTCCCATGTGCGGACGCACGCCGCACACGGTCTTGAACGTTCAGGCAAGCGACCGGGACTCCCCAAACGCTAACTCCGCCCGCGGTATCGTGGGGGTATGCAGGACATCTGGGACGACGACGGCCTCGCGGCGCCGTTCGTCGACGCGTTCGAGCAGTGGGCGACCAACAACGGCGGCGACGTCGAGGAACAGACCGACGAGACGTTGTTCTGTGAGTTCCCGCCGACCGAAGACCAGATTCGGATGCGCGTCGGGTTCTACGAGGCGGACGGCCGCCACCGCTTCCGGTTCGACACGGTGCGCGAGGAAGTCGACGTGAAACTGCTGTCGAAGTACGAGACGACGGACTCCAAACTCATCCTCCAGTCGGACAAGGCCAGTCGCACGTTCCTCCTGGACGTCCAGGCCGGCGAGTGGCGCGTCGAGAAACGACCGGTCGCAGACGTCGCCTGAAAACGGAGCGCGGTCAGTCGCCGCTTACAGCGCGTCCCACGCCTTCATGGCGCGCGACCACGACGTAATCTTCGCAATCCAGCGCGCCGCGGCGCCCTTCTTCAGGACTTTCGCGGGCGCGCTGTTGAACGTCCGCACGGGCGCGGACACGCCGTTGACCTCGACGTCGTGGGCGATTGCGGTCTCGCCGATAGAGACGAGCGTCCCCTGGTCGTCGTACGTCCAGGACTGGAGCGGGCGGCCGTCGATGGCGCGCGCAATGTTCTCCGCGGCGACGTCGGCGGCCTGCCAGGCGGCCTGCGCCGTCGGCGGCGCGACCTCGTCGTCGCCCTGGTCTATCATCGAACAGTCGCCGACCGCGAACACGCGGTCGTCCTCCGTCTGGAGCGTCGACTCGGCCTGCAGGCGGTTGTGTTCGTCCTCGATGTCGACGTCGCCGAGTTCGCTCGGACCGGTGACGCCGCCCGTCCACAGGAACACGTCGTAGGAGAGGTCGTCGCGCTCGTCGAACTCCAGGGTGTCCTCGGTCGCCGCCGTGATGGGGTCGTCCGTGAGGATGTTCACGCCCTTGTTCTCGAGGCGGTGGCGGAGCGCGCCCTGAATCTCGCTGTCGCCCGGCGGGAAAATCTCCGGGAGCGCCTCCACGAGCGTGATGTCGATGGGGGCGTTGTGTCGGTCGCGGAACTCCGCGACCTCGCCAGCGCTCTGGATGCCGGAGAGGCCGGCGCCGCCGACGACCACTTGCGCGGGGTCGTCCCGTGTGGCTTCCTTCGCGGCGGCCTTCACTTCCTCGTGGATTTCGAGCGCGTCGTCGAGGCCCTTCAGCGTGAGCGGGTGCTCGGCCATGCCCTCGATGCCGTACGTCGCCGTCTCGGAGCCGATGCCGACGAGCACGTAGTCGTAGTCCACGGTGTCGCCGTCCGCGAGTTCGACCGTCTGGTCGTCGGTGTGGACGTCGACGACTTCGCCGTGGACGAACTCCGTCCCGCGGGACTTGATGTCCTCCACGGGAATCGTAATCTTCTCTTTCACGGCGGGGTCGCGGATGACGCGGTGGGCTTCGTGCAGGACGAGGTGGTAGTCCGTCTCCGACACCCAGACGAGTTCCGCGTCCGGGCCGAGGACTGACTCGAGTTTCGCCACCGCGCCTGCGCCCGCGTACCCTGCTCCGAGAACGACGACTCTCGTGGTCATGTAGTGGCCTCAGTGACCCGGCGATACAAAGGCTTTGAAACGCGTCGCTGTACCGTCTCCCGTTTCGGCGGCGTCAGTGCTCGGGTTCTTCGGCGGGCGCTTCCATCGAGTCGATTTTCAGAATGAGGATGTTCGCCGTGTCGTCCATGCCGTCAACGGTGCCCTCGATGACGAGTTTCGACAGCGGCGTCGGGCCGACGGTGACGCTGTCTCCCTCGTGGAAGTCCCGCAGCGACCCGCGCAGGTGGATTTCGGCGCGGCAGAGTTCCGGGTGGTGGACGCTCGTCAACCCGATTTCCTCGACGTTCGCGTCCTCGACGGGGTCGCCCTCGTGGAACACCGGTACTTCCGCCGCGGACTCCAGTTGCTGAATCTCCAGGGCCTCGTACGCGTCGACGGTCGGCTTGTAGCCGCCCTTCGGGCCGGGGACGCCCTCGACCAACTGGAGGGCTTTCAGGCTCTGCATCTGGTTCCGGATAGTGCCCGGGTTGCGGTCGACCTCCTCGGCGATGTCCTCGCCCTTGACGGCCCGCTCGCGCTCGGTGTAGAGGTCGACGAGCGCGCGCAGAATCGTCTTCTGGCTGGAGGTCAATTCGATTGATGACATACTCGCTAATTCGCCGGTGTTTTGCATAAATCCCCCGATGGTCGCACCGTCCTGTCGGCCGCCCGACGACCGGAATCGGCAGGCTTTATGGCGCGAACATCGACGTGCGAGTATGGACGGGAAACGCGTGCTCGTGACCGGTGGCGCGGGGTTCATCGGGTCGAACCTCGCGAACCACCTGGCCGCGGACAACGACGTCGTCGCCCTCGACAACGAGTACCTCGGCACCGCGGAGAACCTCTCCGAGGACGTCGAGTTCGTCGAAGCGGACGTGCTCGACGACGACCTGCCGACGGACGTCGACGTGGTCTACCACCTCGCGGCGCTCTCCAGCCGACAGATGCTCGAAGAGAACCCACGGATGGGCGCGCGAGTGAACGTCGAAGGCTTCGTAAACGTCGTCGAGCAAGCACACGACGACGGCTGTGACACCATCGTGTACGCGTCGACGTCGTCGGCGTACGGCAGTCGCACGGAGCCCAGTCCCGAGGACATGGAACTGGAGGCGGCGACGGGCTACGACGCGTCGATGCTGAGCCGCGAGCGCTACGCGGAGTACTACAACAACTTCTACGACGACGTCTCCTGCGCCGGCATGCGCTTCTTCTCGGTCTACCAGGGGTACGGCGGCAACGAGTCCCACAAGGGCCAGTACGCCAACACCATCTCACAGTTCGCGGACAAGATTGCGTCCGGCGAATCCCCAGTGCTCTGGGGCGACGGCAGCCAGACCCGGGACTTCACGCACGTTGAGGACATCGTCCGCGGCCTCGTCACGGCGGCCGAACACGAACTCGAGGGCGTCTACAACCTCGGGACGGGCGAAGCGTACTCGTTCAACGAGATGGTCGACCGCATCAACGACGTCGTCGGTACGGACGTCGAACCCGAGTACGAGCCGATTCCGCTGGAGAACTACGTCCACGACACATGCGCGGACATCTCGAAAATCAGGGAAGCCACCGGCTGGGAGCCCGAGATTTCCTTCGAGGAGGGCGTCCGCCGCGTCTGCGAACCGTACCTCGACGAGTAACGACCGTAGCGACCGCTACACCTGACGGCTCGTTCTTCTGAAATCGAGCGTCCCCTGTTTCGCTCCCGTGTTCACCGCAACAGGAGTTCGAGTTCGAGGACTTTCGTGAGGACGACGGACGTCATGATGAGCGTCCCGCCGAGCGCCAGCCCCATCCCGAGGACGGACGTCGCCAGCGGGACGAGATCTCGCGGGAAGAACGAGTACGCCCAGACGGCGAACGCGCTGTAGCACAAAAGCGGCGTCAGCATGAACGCCGTCTCCCGCGGCGTCAGTCGCTTCAGTTCGCCCCACGTCCGGTCGTGCCTGAGGTCGCCGGTCAGCGGCAGCCAGAGGAACCACGCGAGCGCACGGAGGCCGAGATAGTACAGTTGTCGGAGCTTGGAGGGCATCACGTGCCGTGTCAACCGTAGACACAATAAGTGCTTCGCTACCCCGGAACCGGACTGACTAAAGGCCGGTCTGCGTACGCACTCGTATGTCGAAGACAGTCTCCGTCATCGGTGCACCGATGGACTACGGCGCCGACCGACGCGGCGTGGACATGGGGCCGTCTGCCATCCGGTACGCCGACCTCGCGGACGGCCTGGAGAGCGCGGGCGTCGACCCCGTCGACACCGGCGACTTGCTCGTGCCGCGCGCCGAGGAGCGCACGGCGAAGAACGAGCGCGCGAAGTTCCTCCCGGAGATACAGGATGTCTGCGGCCGCCTCGCGGACGAAGTCGCGGGCGCCATCGCGGACGGCCACTTCCCGCTCGTGCTCGGCGGCGACCACGCCGTCGCGATTGGGTCGATGGCCGGCAGCGCCAGGGACGCCGAAATCGGCGTGCTGTGGCTGGACGCCCACGGCGACTTCAACACGCCGGAGACGTCGCCGAGCGGGAACGTCCACGGCATGCCGCTGGCGGCCGCGCTCGGCGAGGGCGAGTTCGCGGACACGCGGTGGGCGAACGCCCAGGGCCTCCGCGAGGAGAACGTCGCGCTCGTCGGCCTCCGGAACCTCGACGACCACGAGCGCGAAGCCATCCGTGACAGCGAAATGACGGCGTTCCCGATGAGCGAAATCGACGAGCGCGGCATCACGGACGTCGTCGCCGAAGCGCTCGACGTCGTCACCGCGGGCACGGACGGCATCCACGTCTCCCTGGACGTCGACTGGCTCGACCCGGGCGTGGCGCCCGGCGTCGGCACGCCGGTCCGCGGCGGCGCGACGTACCGCGAGGCGCACGCCGCCCTGGAAGCCGTCGCCGAGCGAGACGAGCGCGAGGACTGCCTGCGGTCGATGGAAGTCGTTGAAGTCAACCCGATTCTCGACCAGTCGAACAAGACCGCCGAAATCGCGGCGGAACTGGCGGCGAGCGCGCTCGGCAAGCGCGTGCTCTGACGTCGGAGAATACCGCAGCAGCAGTCCCTAGGGTGCGAGCGCGACGGCGTACAGGAACGTCGCGGCGGCGCCCGCGAGCGCGGCGTGCCCGAGCGCGCCGAACGCGACCGCCAGTCCCGCGACGGCGCGGTCGCCCGGTTCGAGTGCCTGTCCGAGGAGGGCGCGTTCGAGTGCTGTCACAGTCATCGTCGCTCACACGCGGACGTTCGCGCGCTACCATCAGGACGGTGTCGCCGATTCCAGCGCGACAATACGGAGTTTCAGGCGCCGAGAAGACGTGTGAGAGATTGACAGCCGAGAGCCGCCGGTGGCGTCAGTCCGCGGACTCCGATTCGTCCGCGTCGTCGCTGGCTTCCGCGTCCTCGTCCTCGTTCTCACTCGGCGTGTACACGCAGACGTCGGCGACCTCGTCGCCCTCCTCGACGTCCATGATTTTCACGCCCTTCGTGTTCCGACTGTACGTCGACACCTCGTCGACTGGCATCCGGATAATCTGGCCGTCGTCGCTCATCACGACGAGGTTGTCGCCGTCGGCGACGGTGTCCAGGGAGACGACGTCGCCGTTCCGGTCGCCGGTCTTGATGTCGACGAGGCCCTTGCCGTTCCGGGACTGCTTGCGGTACTCCGAGAGTCCCGTGCGCTTCCCGTAGCCGTTCTCCGTGACGGTGAGGAGCGTGCGCTCGTCGTCGGGGTCGACGGCGGCGATGCCGGCGACGCGGTCGTCGCCCTCGAGTTTCATGCCGCGGACGCCGCGCGCGTTCCGGCCCATCGCGCGGACGTCGGTCTCGTCGAACCGGATTGCCATCCCGTGTTCGCTGCCGAGCACGACGTCGTGGCTGCCGTCCGTGACCTCGACGTCCGCGAGTTCGTCGCCGTCCTCGAGGTCGATGGCGATGATGCCGGTCGTGAGGATGTTCTCGAACTCGCCGACCGTCGTGCGCTTCACGTAGCCGTCGCGGGTCGCCATCGTGAGGTACTCGTCGTCGCTCTCGAAGTCCAGGTCGTCGGCGGTGACGACGGCGGAAATCTCCTCGCCGTCGTCCAGGTCGAGGATGTTCACCGCGGACGTGCCGCGCGCGGTCCTGGACATCTCCGGCACCTGGTGGACTTTCAGCCGGTAGACCTGGCCCTGGTTCGTGAAGCACAACAAGTAGTCGTGCGTGCTCGCCGTGAACACCGCGGACACCCGGTCGTCGTCCTTCAGGTCGGTGCCGATGATGCCCTTGCCGCCGCGGTGCTGCGGGTCGAACGTGTCCGCGGGCACGCGCTTGATGTAGTCGCTCTCGGAGAGCACGACCACGACGTCCTCCTCGG
>JBDGQF010000410.1:0-7596 GCA_042219255.1 Halobacterium sp.
GCGTCACGTACAACACGTCCAGGTTCGGCAGCACTGCGTCCAGGTCTTCGTGCTCCCGCACCTGCGCGCCGGCCTCGTGGAGGTCGTACCGCACCGACCGCGGCAGTCGGAGGCTCTCGGGGCTGATGAAGTGCTGGCGCGCGTCGAAGTTCGTGAGCGCGTGCGCCAGCGAGTGCACCGTCCGCCCGTACTTCAGGTCGCCCATGATGCCGATGGAGATGTCGTCCAGGCCCGCGTGCTCGCGAATCGTGTACAGGTCGAGCAGCGTCTGACTCGGGTGGTGGCCGGCGCCGTCGCCCGCGTTCAACACGGGCACGTCGACGTACTCGCTGGCCATCTTCGCCGACCCCTGCTTGGGGTGGCGGAGCACGAGCGCGTCCGCGTACCCCTCGACGACGCGCACCGTGTCCGCAAGCGACTCGCCCTTCTTCACGGACGACGACTCCACTGGCCCCATGTCCACGACGCCGCCGCCGAGGCGCTTGGCCGCCGTCTCGAAACTCATCTTCGTGCGCGTACTCGGCTCGAAGAAACACAGGCCCAGGAGCTTGTCCGCGTAGCGCTCGCGCGCCGCACCCGGGTTGTCGTCGAAGTGCGCGGCCCTGTCCAAGACCGTCTCGATGTCGGCCCGGGAGAGCTGTTTGGCCGTGAGGAGGTGGTCGTGACGCATCGAGTGAGTACGCGAGTCCCGAGAGGGTAAATCTCCCGGAGCGCGCCGACGCCGACCACCGCGACAGGGCGGTCGACCCCTGCCGCCCGCAGGTATTTTTTGCTACCCCGACGCAGGCGTGGACATGGACGTCCTGGGCGGCGAGCAGTACCGACTGGTCAGGGTCGTCTTCCAGCGCGGCCTCGCCCTCCTCTACCTCCTGGCGTTCCTGGTCGCCGCGAACCAGTTCCGCGCGCTCGCCGGCGAGGACGGCCTCCTCCAAATCGACCGGTTCGTCGACCGGTGGTCGTTCCGGGAACGCCCCAGCCTCTTCCACTTCGCGCCGACAGACCGCGCCGCCGGCACCGCCGCGTGGACTGGCGTCGCGCTGTCCGTCGTCG
The DNA here is from genome assembly GCA_042219255.1 of Halobacterium sp. Taxonomy (GTDB): domain Archaea; phylum Halobacteriota; class Halobacteria; order Halobacteriales; family Halobacteriaceae; genus Halobacterium. The sequence continues at coordinate 1,051 of JBDGQF010000410.1, forward strand.
CGCTTACCGGCGTCCCGGACTTCCTGCCGTCGCCGTACGCGGTTCCGGCGTCGATGGCGCTGTGGGCCGTGCTCTGGGGCCTGTACCTCTCGTTCGCGAACGCCGGCCAGACGTTTTGGGGGTACGGCTGGGAGACGATGCTCACCGAGACCGGCTTTCTCGCAATCTTCCTGGGCGCGGGCGACGCCGGCGCGCCCGTCGTCGTGGTGTTCCTGCTGCGCTGGCTGCTCTTCCGCAACATGTTCGGCGCGGGCCTCATCAAACTCCGCGGCGACGACTGCTGGCGCGACCTCACGGCGATGGACTACCACTACGAGACCCAGCCGATGCCAAACCCCGGGTCGTGGTTCGCACACCACCTGCCCGAGCGCTTCCACCGCGTCGAGACGTTCGGCAACCACGTCGTCGAACTGCTCGTGCCGTTCCTCTACTTCGCGCCCCAGCCGTTCGCCGCGCTCGCCGGCGTCGCCACCATCGGCTTCCAGGCCTGGCTCATGCTCACCGGGAACTTCTCGTGGCTGAACGCGCTCACTATCGTCCTCGCCACGAGCACGTTCAGCGACGTCGTCCTCGCCGACTGGCTGCCGTTCCTCGATACCACCGGCGTCGCCGTCGCGGCCGCGCCAGTACCGCTCTACCTCACCGCGCTCTCCGTCCTGCTCGCCGTCGTCGTGCTCGCGCTCAGCGTCAAGCCCGTCCAGAACATGCTCTCGGAGTCCCAGGTGATGAACACCTCCTTCGACCCGCTGAACCTCGTGAACACGTACGGCGCGTTCGGCTCGATTACCAGAGAGCGCTACGAAATCGTCGTCCAGGGCACCCACGACGACCCGGACAGCGAGGACGCGGAATGGCGCACGTACGCGTTCAAGGGCAAGCCCACCGACCCACACCGCCGCCCACCCCAAATCGCCCCCTACCACCTCCGCCTCGACTGGCAAATGTGGTTCGCGGCGATGTCGCCGACGCCGCGTCGCAGTCCGTGGTTCCCGCGGTTCCTGGAGAAACTCCTGGAGGGCGACGAGGCGACCCTCGACCTCCTCGCCGAGAACCCGTTCCCGGACGGCCCGCCCGAGTACGTCCGCGCCGTCAGGTACCGCTACCGGTTCACGACGCCCGAGGAACGGTCGGAGACCGGCAAGTGGTGGGAGCGCGAGCGCGCCAACGCGTACGTCCGCCCCGTCTCGCTTGACGACCTCCGCCACCAGTACCCGCCGGGGCGACGACGCCGCTGAACTGGTGGTCGAACGGGGCGACGCAACCACTACGGTGCAGGCGCACTACGACGCACGCATGGAACGGTTCGCCCAGTTCGTCGTCGGCGGTGGCCTCCTGCTCGTCGCGGGACTCTGGGGCGTCGAACTCGCGCCGTCCCAGTCGCTGGCGTGGCTGGGCGCCGTTGCCGTCTCCGTCGGCAGTTTCGCCGCCGTGTTCGCCGGCATCTGGCTGGAACTGGAGTTCACGTGACCGGCGAAGCTTCAAGTACGGGGACGCGACCATCACTGGTCGTGCTCGCAGTCGCAGGCGGCAAAGGCGGGAGCGGGAAGACGACCACCGCGCTCGGCGTCGCGGCGGCGCTCGTCGAGCGGCGGCGCCGCCCGCTCGTCGTCGACTGCGACCTCGACGCACCCAACCTCCACGTGCGCGCCGGCGTCCCACGCGACCCCGGCGTCGACGCCACAGCACCGGTCGCCGACGCCCACGACTCCACCGTCGTCCCCGGCGTCGACGTCGTTCCAGTCGGCGACGCGGACGCGAACGACCTCGCCGCGACACTCGACTCACTGCCCCAGGACAGGCCAGTGCTCCTGGACTGTCCCGCGGGCGCCAGCGAAGCGGCGGCGAGACCGCTTCGCGCCGCGGACGCCTGCGTCGTCGTCGCGACGCGCGGCCGCGAGAGCGTCGAGGACGCCATCAAGACCGCCGAGATGGCGCGCGCAGTCGGCACCCCAGTCCGGGCCCTCGCAGTCACCCAGTCCAGCGCGGTACCGCAGGGTCTGGCGGACGCCGCAGACGCCCCAGCTATCCCCGTTCCGCGCGCCACAGACCCGCTCTCGGACGCTAAGGCCGCCGCTGCGTACGCGAGCGTCGCCGACTGCAGCAGGCCAAATACTTAACCAGCTTTCTCCCCTTCGTAGGGGTATGCCGACGCGGCTCTCCACGGGCGTCGACGTCCTCGACCGCGAACTCGGGGGCGGCGTCCCGGCCGGGACGGTGGTCGCCTACGAGGCGCCGCCGGCCAGCCAGGGAGAGCTACTGCTGTACGAACTGACGCGCCCGCGGCCCACGCTCTACCTCACCACGAACCGCACCGAGCAAGCCGTCAGGGACGCTTTCGAGGCGACGAACGCGCCCACGGGCGACCCCGAAATCGGCTACGTCCCGGGCGCGGACTCCCTGGAGAACGCGCGCCGCGCGTTCCGCAGCGTCCCGCCGGAGTCCACGGTCATCGTCGACCCCGCGGACGCGCTCGAACGCGCCGACCGCAGCCGCTACGAGAACTTCCTGAACGAACTCGGCAACCACATGCGGAACGTCGGCGGCGTCGCCGTCCTCCACTGCCTCGACACCGGCCACGACACCGCGCTCCGCGGCACCACCGAACACATGGCCGACATCGTGTTCAAACTCCGCGTCAGCGAGGACAACGGCGACATCGAGACCCGGCTCACGGTGCCGAAGTTCCGCGGCGGCAGCGCGCCGGACTCCTCCATCAAACTCAACCTCGGCGAGCGCGTCCAGGTCGACACCAGCCGCGACATCGCCTGACGCGCCACCGTCCTTCTCCGCCGGTCGGCTCCTGGACGTGTTCCACGAGCAACGCGTCACGCGCTGCTGCCCGGTGAGAATAAACGAGAGAACTGGTGGCCGACTGTGTCGCCGGCGCGGCCGACGCGCTCCGAGGCGTTACTCGTCTTCCTCGACGTCGAGTTCCTCGACGATTTCCTCTGCGTCGACGTCCGCGTCCTCGAGGGCTTCCTCGACGTCACCGAGGTCTTCGCCGCCCATGCCGCCCATGCCGCCGCCCATCATGCCCGGCATGCCCGCGGGCTGGCCGTCGATGATTTCCTGGACGATGACGCGGTCGATGTCCAGCATGTCGATGATCTGGTTGAGGATCTGGTCTTTGCCCATCATCCACTGCTGGTTGAACTGGAGCTGGGGCGACTGCTCGATGTAGAGCGTCTCCTTCTCGACGGTCTCCGTCGTGGTCTCCGTCTCGCCCTCCTCGGTCTCCTCGGTGACCTCTTCTTCGACCTCGTCGGTCTCGAGGTGCATGTCGAGTTCGGCGTCGAAGTACATCTGGAGGAGGCCGCGGGCCTTCTCGACGGTGTCCTCGACCTTGTCGAGAATCTCGTACTCGTACTCGACGTCCTCGCCGGCGAGCGGGTGGTTGAAGTCGACGCGCGCGCGGCCGCCGATGATGGCTTCGACGTGGCCGTGCTCGCCGTCGATGTCGACGTGGGCGCCCGGGTAGCGGTCGTCTTCCGGAATCTTGTTCGCGGACACCGTGCGGACTTCGTCCTCGTCGTACTCGCCGAACGCTTCCTCGACGACGACGGTGCCGGTGTCACCGACTTCCTTCCCGATGAGGTCGTCCTCGACGTCGTCGAAGATGTGGCCTTCGCCGATGACGATGGTGCGCGGGGAGAAGTCCTGGCCCTCGGTGTCGACGTCTTCCTCCTCGGCGACCTCGGGGTCTGTGGTGTCGACGAGTTCGCCGCTGTCGACGGTGTACGCCGTGTACGCCAGTTTGACGAAGTCTCCCTCCTGGAGTCCGTCCTGTTCTGCCTCGGGTTCGTCGGCCGTCTCGGCCTCACTTTCGTCGCTCATACCAGTATGGACTCCCGTTCCACCCTTAAGAATCACGTTTCGCGGCTGTCAGTGCGTTCGTCACCGCATTTCGCGTAACGCCACGAGGGCGTCGGCGTCGACGGACAGCCACGCGGTGAGCCGCTGGTCGTCGGAGACGTCGGCGGGCGCGACGGTGCAGCGGTCGGGCCCGTTCTTGTACCGGACGACGGTCGCGTCCAGCGGCTCGGCGCCGGGCCTTGGGCCGGGGACAGTCGCGGTGTCGCGCGTGGCGTCCGTTGACATCCTGGGTCATTCGCCACTGGGGGCTGGACGGGGAAAACTGCTGCTAAGAGCACTCAGTAGTGGTATTGAGCACTCGGAAGCGCGGTTCTTTTCCCGGACGGCGACGACACGACGCCCATGTACGAAGTGGAGGTCAAGGTGTCAGCCGACCACGCGGCGGTCAGGAGTGCGCTCGCGGCCGCCGGCGCGGCGCGCGTTGGGACGCTCGCGCAAGCGGACACGTACTTCGACGCGCCCCACCGGGACTTCGCGGAGACGGACGAAGCGCTGCGCGTCCGCCGGGTGGCGACCGCGAGCGCGGACTTCGACCGCGATAGCGTGGACGCGGACTCGCTTTCGGCGGCCATCGACGCCGTGCTGGACGGCGAGTATCGGGCGAGCGCGGAGTCCCGCGTGACGTACAAGGGCCCGCTCGTGGAGGCGGCGTCGAAGACGCGCGAGGAGTTCGAGACCGGCGTCGAGAGCGGCGCCGAGATGCGGACGATTCTCGACCGCGTCGGCTTCGCGCCGGCGGCGACGGTGCGGAAACTCCGCGAGAAACACCGCCTCGGCGACTTCACCGTCCTCCTGGACGCCGTCGAGGACGTCGGCGAGTACGTCGAAGTAGAGACTGAGGTCGAGTCCGAGGACGCCGTCGAGGCCGCGCGCGAGGACGCCTACGAACTACTGGAACGACTCGGCCTCGACCCGAGCGACCAGGTCCGGACGTCCTACCTCGGCCTCAAACTCGGCGGCGAGTGACCGACGGCTGTCGCGACCGCACCACCACACCGTAATGCGCCAGGCGCATAATATCGGCTGTCGCCGTTTTCGCAAGTTATAGAAGCGGAGCCGGGCAACACTTGCGCAATGACCGACCGGAACATCCGCGTGCAGTCCCTCGACAGGGGCGCCGTCGAGGACGAAGCCGTCGAAATCGTCGAACGAAAAGGCCTCGGCCACCCCGACTCCATCTGCGACGGCATCGCCGAACACGTCTGCGAACGCCTCGCCCGCGAATACCTCGACCGCGTCGGCGAAGTCCTCCACTTCAACACCGACGAAACCCAGCTCGTCGCCGGCACCGCCGCACCCGCATTCGGCGGCGGCGAAGTCACCGAACCCATCTACATCCTCGTCGTCGGCCGCGCCACCAGCCACTACGTCGACGACGACGGTAACGAATACCACATCCCCGTCGAAGCAATCGCGCTCGAAGCCGCCCGCAACTACCTCCGCGAGAACCTCCCGAACCTCGACCTCGAAACCGACGTCATCGTCGACGTCAAACTCGGCGAAGGCTCCGGCGACCTCCAGGAAGTCTTCGTCGAAGACGGCCCCAGCGTCCCCATGGCCAACGACACCTCCTTCGGCGTCGGCCACGCCCCCCTCACCGAGACCGAACGCATCGTCTACGAGACCGAGACCTCCCTCAACGGCGACTACGGCGACGACAACCCCGCCGTCGGCGCCGACGTCAAAGTCATGGGCAAACGCGAAGGCGACCACATCGACCTCACCGTCGCCGCCGCCCTCGTCGACACCTACGTCCCCAACATCGAGGCCTACAAGGCCGAAGTCGAAGCCATCCGCGACCACGTCCACGACATCGCCACCCAACACACCGACCGCGACGTCACCGTCCACGTCAACACCGCCGACGACTACGAATCCGGCTCAATCTACCTCACCACCACCGGCACAAGCGCCGAACAAGGCGACGACGGCAGCGTCGGCCGCGGCAACCGCGCCAACGGCCTCATCACGCCCAACCGCTCCATGAGCATGGAAGCCACCTCCGGCAAGAACCCCGTCAACCACATCGGGAAAATCTACAACCTCCTCTCCACCGAAATCGCCGAAAACGTCGTCGCCAACGTCGACGGCATCCGCGACCTCCGCGTCCGCCTCCTCTCACAAATCGGCCGCCCCATCGACCAACCCCACGTCGCCGACGTCCACGTCGTCACCGAAGACGGCGTCGCCGTCTCCGACGTCGAACCCCACATCGAAGAAATTGTGGACGCCGAACTCGCCAACATCACCGACATCACCCAGCGCGTCATCGACGGCGAACTCGATACCTTCTGAGCGACCTTTTGCGCTGCGGGCGCGCTCCGCGCGCCCTCGGCAAAAGCTCGGCCAAAAGCACTCCTCGCTCCTGTCGCGCTCGCTGCTCACGGCTCGCTTCGCTCTCCGTTCGCACAGGCCGAGGCGCTCGTTCCTCGCGCCTCGCGCCGCTCGCGCGGTGGTCGCTCGTCGGCCCGAGCGTTCGCGTTGCTCACGCTCGGTGAACCGCTTCGCTCGGGTTCGTTCGAACCGCTCGCTCGCGGATGCTTGCTCGGTGTTCCCGTAGATTCAAATAGCAGGCCGGGGCCAACCCGCCGCGTGACCTGACTGCGAGCGCGAGTCCGGCCGGAGCGGGAGCGTGGCCAGCCGGCTCGCGGACGCCGTGCCACCTGCTCGATT
>JBDGQF010000377.1:0-7574 GCA_042219255.1 Halobacterium sp.
GGCCGATGCCGGCGACGACGGCGCCGGAGACCAGGAGGCCGAGCACGACGACGAGGACGTTGTGCTCGGTGGCGAACTCGGCGACGCGCGCGAGGACGCGCCGAATCACGGGCCGGTCACCGGCGCACTGCCGTCTGCTGGGGTGTCACTGCAGCGCGACCCTGGCGGGGAGCGGTGGGCGCTGGAACGGTCCTGCTGGCCTGGAGGGCCTCCGCGGTACTGATAGCGGGATTGCACGACTACACGGTACCAGCGCAGGGCGTTCAAAAAGTGTTCGCAGAATACAGCTTCTGTCGCAGGAGTGATAGTGAGACGGTCTGACAGGGGATTTCGGCCCGAAGCACCGCCGCCTGGCGTCCCGTGTTATTGAGGGGTGTCAGGGGTCGACCGTCTTCGACACCCAGCCAGTGGGGCCGCTCGGGAACGGCGAGGATTCCTCCCTCGGCTGGCGGTCGCCGTTTCCGTCGGTCGCCCGCACCACGACCTCGTGGGAGTCCGCGGGCGGGTCGTACTCGTGTTTCCACTGCCGCCAGACGTCCTCGCCCGGGAGTGGGTCGGAGAGTTCGGCGTCCGTCCACGAGTCGCCGCCGTCCGTGGACACCTCGACGCGCTGGATGCCGCGCGTGCCGGCGTACGCGTGCCCGCCGACGCGCTTGCGGCCGTCCGCGGCGTCCTCGACGAGGTGGAGTTTCGCGACGGTGTTCACGGGGCCGGTGCCGTGCCAGCCGCGCTCCTCCCAGTAGCCCTTCGCTTCCGTCTCCAGCACTTCGATTTCCGTGAGCCACTTCACGTTGATTTCGCCCCAGTGCCCGGGTATCAGCGCCCTCGCCGGGTAGCCGTGGCTCCTGGGGAGGACGTCGCCGTTCATCCCGAACGCGAGGAAGCCGTCTTCGAGCGCCGCCAGCGGGAACTCCTCGTAGAAGCCGTCCGCGGCGCGCAACATCACGCAACAGCCTGCGTCGACGCCTGCCGGCTCGACGAGCTCTTTGATGGGGACGCCCTGCCAGAGCGCGGTGTCCATCTTCTTCCCGTTGAGGCCCTCGCCGACGCAGCGCAGGGACATGAACCGGTTCTCGGCGCTCATCGACGTGACGTCGTCGTACGTGTACGTCTGTTCGTCATCGACGGCGCCGGTGACGGACAGCTCCCACTCGTCGGCGGACTGGTCTGGGTCGACCGAGGCGACGTCGACGGTGTAGAAGTCCTCGCTGACGAGCGGTTCCATGCCGTCGACGTCGAAGGACTTCGCGGCAGCCTCCGACAGCAGGTCGTCTGCTTGCGCGGCGACCGACTCGTCCACGTCGAGCGGTGGCGACTCCGTGCTCCCCGTGGTCGTGCGCGACCCGAGCGCGTAGCCCGTGAGGGCGGCGCCGACGCCGACGGTGGTCGCGCCGATGACGCTACGCCGACTCGCCGAGACGCCGGGACGGGTCTCGTAAGCGGCGACGGCGACGCCGACGGCCAGCACGAGTCCGGCAGCGACGCCGGTGACGACGGACGAGCGCGCAGCACCGGTGATGGCGTACGCGGCGCCACCGGTGGCAGCGGCGCCGTTCACCGGAGCGAGGACGGCCGCGTCAGCGCGTTGTGCGGCGGCGACGCCGGCGAGCGCCGCGGCCGCGAGCAAGCCCCACGACAGCGCGAGCGCCGTCGCAAGGTTGAGTTGTTCGCCGAGGTCGCCGAGGACGAGGATGGCGTAGCGTACGACGACAGCCGGCATCCGGTCTGTCAGCACGCTCGCGACCGGTGCGGTCACGAACTGGGGCGTGAAGCCGACGACGGCGTACGAGCCAGCGAGCCCCGCCAGCCCCGCCGCCAGCGAGACGGCGACTGTCGACGCCGACGGCAGGGACACTCCTAGCGTCCGTTCGGGCGCGGGCGCGCCGCCGGAGTCCGCGTCAGTCATCGCGTCACCCGTCCATCGACCCCGGTGAGACCGTGACGCGAATCACGTCCGACGTGGCGGGATACTCGTAGCCGTCGTCGACGTCCATGACGTGTCGTACGGTCGCATCCTCCATAGTCCCGGCGCCCGCCTCCATCTGGCGGGGCGCCTGCTCGCCGCCCTCGCCCGGCGCCTGGTTCTGTTCGGTGCCCGCGTCCCAGAGCGTGAGCTGGTCGGTGACGTCGCCGTCCACGGGTTCGCCGTCCTGGAACAGCGGGATGCCGTCCTCGCTGGGCGCGTAGAACAAGTCGTTGGACTGCACGAACATCGTCGCCAGCGAGAGGTGGTGGCCCTGGCTGGCTTCGACGGTGAACTCGTAGTGGCCGCCGGGCCCAATTGGGCCGGCCTCGTCGCTGCCCGCTGGCACCGCGACAGCGTCCGCGGTCGCCGCGTCCATCGCCGCCTCGCTCGCGAGGTCACCGGCCATCCCGTCCTCGGCGAGTTTCTCCAGCGCGCCGGACGCGTCCTCGCCCGCGCTGAACAGCGGACTCTCGCCCTCGTGGACGGCGTACGCCGTCGGCGACAGCGGCACTGCCACCGACCCGTCCATCGTCTCCAGTGTCTCCGAGTCGGAGACGTTCTCCACGCGCACCGTGAACGACGCGGACATCATGCCGTCGGACGTCGTGCCGTCCATCCCGTCCTCGGTCTCCATGCTCTCCTCGGTGGTGCCCATCATCTCCTCCGTCGTTCCCATGTCGTCCATCGAGTCGGTGGTCGTGCCGCCACTGCCGCTGCCATCGCCGCCAGTACACCCGGCGATTGCCGCGACACTCGCTGCTGCTGTCCCGATGACGAACGACCGTCGAGTCCTGTCTCGTGACATCTCGTCTCCACACGCGACCTGACAGCAAAAGGAGATTTTTCAAACTCCGGGCCGGCTCTCTCCGGACTCTCTCTAGAGTTCGCCGTCGCGCAACACGACGTTCGTCGCCTCGAAGTCCTCGAGGAACGCGCCGGGCGCGCCGACGCTGACAGTGCGGTCGCCGGTGTCGAGGTGGAGCGCGTTCTCCATGCCGAAGTCGTTGTCAGTCGGTTCGACGAGGCCCTGTTTCGTCGCCGTCACCGTCCCCGTGATTGTGTGCGGCGGTTCGTCGGTCTCGGTCGGTCGCACCGACAGCGTCGCCTCGACGCGGCGGCCGGCGCGCCGGTGGAGGGTGGCGTCGTAGAGCGCGCGCCGGAAGTTCCCGCCGTAGTCGTGGGGGAGCGCGTCCGGCCGCCGGACGGCAACCGGTTCCGACGCCGCCCAGACGGTGCCGAGGAACGCGCTCCCGACGGCGACGGCCGTCGAGTAGTTCTGGAACGCGACGCCGTCCGCGTCGCCGTGCTCCCAGTCGAGGAGCGTCGACGGCGCGATGACGCCGCGGTGCTGGTCGACGCAGAGGTACGTGGTCTCGACCTTCGACCAGGACTTGACGACGGTGGCGACGTCGCCGTACTGGGGCCGCAGGTCGGCGTGTTCGGTGCCGCTGACGGCGACGAAGACCAGGCAGCCGCGTTCGACGGCGTCCCTGAGGGCGTCCGTCAGGTCGTCGAGCGCGGCGGCGGGCAGCGTCAGGAACACGTCCGTCTCCGCCGTCTCCACGAACGACCGAATGCGGCGCAGCAGGGTCTGTCGCGACCGGATGATTTCGAGGGTGTCGAAGTCGTCGTCCGGGCGCTCGTACTGCCGGTCGAGCGCGCGCATCGTCTCGGTCATCTCGCGGACGCGGTCGTCGAGGGCTTCCGCCGGCGGGTTCGCGCGTATCGTCGTCGGCGTCTCGTGGTCGTCGACGGCGACGAGGCCCTCGCGTTCGAGGTGGTCGCAGACGTCGTAGACGTAACTGGTGGAGACGCCCGCGTCGGACGCGATGTCGCTGGCGCTGCCGCGTCCCGCCTCGACGGCGGCGAGGTAGACGCTGGCCTCCTTCTCGGAGAACCCGAACTGCTGGAGTCGAGCGACGAGGTGGGCGTCGTCCGGCATTGGGAGACTCACAGGGCGGCGGTACTCAAGTAGGTGTGGTGTCGCGGCAACGCGAATCGGCGGCGAGGCCACCGGTCGTGGCTAAATTCCTACACTCGGGGAACGAGAGGAAACGTTTCACCACGAGTGGAAAACATTTTCCAAAAATACCGGCAATTACTGGACAAACATTTATTTAATACCGAGTTCGTGTTCGATTGGATGCCAGACGACACACACGGTACCGATGAGCACAGCACGGGCGCGTCCCGCCGGACGTTCCTCAAGGCCACGGGCACCGCCGCCGCGGCGCCACTGGTCACCGGAATCGAGCGCGTCGCCGCCGGCACGCAGGACGACCAGGACGTCGAGGAACTCGTCGCGGAGATGACCCTCGAAGAGAAGGTCAGCCGCACCTATGGCAGCGGCAGCCCGCCCGAGGGAGACTGGAGTATCGCCGGGTCTGTCACCGGAATCGAGCGTCTCGACGTCCCGCCGCTGCACATGGCCGACGGGCCGACTGGTGCGGCAGTCGGGCAACCGACCACGGACTTCCCACACCCAATCGCCGCCGCGTCGACGTTCGACCCGTCCCTGACGGCCGAGCAGGGGGCAGCGATGGCACGCGAACTGAAAGCCGCCCACGTCTCGGTGTTGCTGGCGCCGTCGATGGACCTCTTCCGGGTGCCGTTCCACAGTCGCGCCGCCGAGACGTACGGCGAAGACCCGCTGCTGGCCGGCGAGATGGTGACACCCTACGTCGAGGGGGTGCAGGAGGAGGGAGTCGTTGCGACGGCGAAACACTTCACGGCGTACAACCAGACGCGGGCCACCGGCGACGTCGACGACTCGTTCTCGATTGCCGAACACAACGTCTCCGTCGACGAGCGCACCCTCCGAGAACTGTACTTCCCGGCGTTCAGAAAGGCGGTCGAGGAGGGCGGCGCGGGAGCAGTGATGGCGGCGTACAACCGCGTCAACGGGACGTACGCCAGCCAGCACCGCACGCTCCTCCGGGAGGTGCTGAAAGACGAGTGGGGCTTCGACGGGTTCGTCGTCTCGGACTGGGGCGGCACGCACAGCACGGTCGACGCCGCCGTCAGCGGGCTCGACGTCGAGATGCCGAGAGCGACCCACTTCGGTGACGCGCTCGCCACGGCCGTCGAGAACGACAACCTGGACGAGGCAGTCGTCGACGAGATGGTCCGTCGCGGACTGCACGCCCAGGACGCCATCGGCGCGCTCGACGGGAGCCGTGAGGGTGTCGGTGACACGTCGGTGATTGGGGCCGACGGACACACCCAGACGGCACGCACCATCGCGGAGAACGCTTCAGTGCTATTGAAAAACGAGGACGTCCTCCCGTTCGACGGCGACACCGGTTCGGTCGCAGTCGTCGGCCCGACCCCGGGTCAGTTCAAACAGAGCGCCGGCGGCAGTGACGACGTCGAATCGACTGGCGACGTCTCGCTGCCCGACGGCATCGGAGCGGCGACCGACGACGGTGTCACCGTCGAGACGGCCGCCACCGACAACCTCGAACTCGTCCCCGCCGACGACGAGTTCGAATACGCCTACTACGGCAACGCCGACCTGGAAGGGGAGCCAGTCGAGACTGGCACCACCGCCACAATCGACCTGTCGAGCTTTCCGGAGGCAGCCGGCGGCGTGGTCGTGGAAGGGACGGTCACGCCCGAGGAGAGCGGCACGTACGGACTGGAGTTCACGAGCCGCGGCCGGGGACACGTCTACGTCGACGACGAACTCGTCGGCTACAACGAGGAGTTCGCGTTCTCCTTCTTCCCGCCGTCTCCCGAGCGCTCCAGCGTCGACCTCGAAGCCGGAACGAGCTACGACGTCCGCGTGGAGGTCGCTGGCGGCTCGCCGGCCCGGCTCCGATGGAACACGCCGTCCAGCGTGGACGCCGCGGTCCGTGCCGCCGAGAACAACGACGCCGTCGTGTTCCTCGGCCGGACGTACACGAACTACGGCGACGACCGCTACAAGTTCGGACTCCCGGGTGACCAGGAGCGCGCAATCAGCGCCGTCGCGGACGCGAACGCGGACACCGCGCTGGTGCTCAACACGGAAGCACCGGTGGCGATGCCGTGGGCCAGCGACGTTCCCGCTATCATGCAGGCGTGGTACCCTGGTCAGGAAGGCGGCCACGCCGTCGCCGACCTCCTGTTCGGGAACGCAAACCCGTCCGGGAAGACGCCCGTGACGTTCGCCAATAATTACGAGGACTACCTCCCGCAGGAGATTAATCCCCTATCGGAGGAAGGGCGCGGCTATCCGGGCGTCGACGGCAACGTCTACTACGAGGAGGGCGTGTTCGTGGGGTACCGGCACTTCGACGAGCACGACGTCGAACCGCTGTTCCCGTTCGGTCACGGCCTCAGCTACACGGACTTCGAGTACGAGAACGCGTCCGTCTCGCGCTCGGTGACGACGCCCGAGGACGGCCTGACCGTGAGCGTGGACGTATCGAACACGGGCGACCGGGACGGCGCGGAAGCCGTCCAGGTGTACGTCGGCCAGGTCGACCCGAGCGTCGAACGCCCGCCGAAAGAGCTGGCGGGGTTCGCGAAAGTGGACGTCGCCGCCGGCGAGACCGAGACCGTCTCCGTCGACCTCGGCCGCGAGGCGTTCCGGTACTGGGACGACGACGCAGACCAGTGGGCGGTCGACCTCGGCGAGTACGACGTGTCCGTCGCCGCGTCCTCGCGGGACGTCCGCGCCACGCAGCGCGTCGAACTCCAGGAGACAGTCGAGCAGTCGGAGACGACAGCGACAGAAGCAGCGACGACGGAGTCAGGCACGCAGACGGCGACTGAAGCGACACCGACGGACGCCGAGTCTGGGTCGAGCGGCGGCGGCGCGCCAGGGTTCGGCGTTCTCACCGCGGCAGTCGCGCTCGCAGCGGGCGCCGTCCAGCGCTTCCGCGGCGGCGAGTAGCGCCGAAGCGAAGACTGGAACCACCCTACCGCCACGTAGCACGCGGTCTCAGGGCGCGAGCCGGTTCTTCCGGTGTTTCATCTCCTCGTTGTAGTACTCGAACGTGTGCGGGCACCAGTCCTCGGCGATGTCCAGGAGTTGTTCGGTGAGGTCGCGAATCTCCCACTGGGCGTCTGCGGCGGCGCGCATGTCCGCGATGTGCATCAGCGACCGCGGGTTCAGGGTGACGACGATGTTCACTTCGGTGCCGATGGGGAGCACGAACCGCGCGTCCTCGGGCGGCATCCCGAGTTCGAGGAGTTCCTGGTAGTCCTCGACGGACTGGCGGACGGACCGCCGGAACACTTCCTCGCGGCGCTGGACGTCCTCGTCGTCGAAGTCGCTGGCGGTCTGGTTGCGCCCCACCCAGTCCGGGTCGGTGGCCGACGGCGGCGTCACCACCATCTCGCCGTCCTCGACGTCCTGGGGGTCGACGTCGTCGAAGGAGACGTACCGCATCGACTGCACGTCGAAACTCGCGTGGCGGTGCCGGGTCAACTGGGCCATGCAGGAACGGCTCGCGCCCTCGATGGCGAACGTCGCGCTCGGGTGCTCGAAGGGGCCGTAGTGCCCGCGCTTCAGGAGTTTCGCGAGGAAGTTCGCTTTCTGCTCCTCGACGGTGTCGCCCTCCACGCCGTCCATCGCTTCCGCGAACGACTGGTCGGCGACCCAGTCGCTCATGTAGTCGTT
>JBDGQF010000434.1:0-7553 GCA_042219255.1 Halobacterium sp.
CGAACCACACGCGCTTCGAGCACTCCCTCGGCGTCTACCACCTCGCCGACCGCGCGCTCGACCACCTCGGCGTCACCGGCGCGCGCGCCGACACCGTCCGCGCCGCCGCCCTCCTCCACGACGTCGGCCACGGCCCCTACGGCCACCAGACCGAGGGCATCATCGAGCGCCGCCTCGGCCGCCACCACGACGAGGTCGCCCACCTCCTCGCCGACGGCGAACTCGGAGACGTCCTCCGCGACCACGGCCTCGACCCAGACCGCGTCGCCGCCGCCGTCCGCGGCGACGGCAAACTCGGCCAGCTCGTCGCCGGCGAACTCGACGTCGACCGCATGGACTACCTCGTGCGGGACGCCCACCACACCGGCGTCCCCTACGGCACCATCGACTACGGCCGCCTGTTGCGCGCGCTCACGTTCCACGGCGACGACCTCGTGCTCGCCGAGGGCAACGTCGCCACCGCCGAGTCCCTCCTCGTCGGGCGCGCGCTCATGAACGCCACCGTCTACCGCCACCACGTCTCCCGCATCGCCGGCACGATGCTCGACCGCGCCGGCGAACGCCTCCTCGACACCGCCGCCATCGACCCGGAGGCGTTCGCCCGGATGACCGACGCGGAACTCCTCGGCGCGCTCCGCGGACACGACGCCACCGCCGACACCGCGCGCCGCATCACGGAACGCGACCTCTACAAGCGCGCTGTCTGGGCGGAACGCGGCGACGTCCCCGGCGACGTCGTCGCCGCCGACTACGACGCCGTCCGCGAGTTCGAGCGCGACGTCGCCGACACCGCCGGCGTCCCCGAGAGCGCCGTCGCCATCGACAACCCCGGTCACCCCTCCATGCCGGAGTCCTCCGTGCGCGTGATAGTGAACGGAGACGTCCGCCCGCTCGACCAGCAGTCGCCGCTCGTCCAGGGCATGCAGGAGTCCCAGCGCGTCCAGTGGCGCTTCGGCGTCTACGCGCCAGCAGAACACGTCCCCGAGGTCGCCGCCGCCGCAGAGCGCGTGCTCGGACTGGAAGGCGTCGGCGACACCACAGAATAGGCTGCCCGCTCGCAGTCAGGCGCTCGCGACTTCCCGCAGCACGTCCGGCGCCGCGTCCAGCGCCTCGTCGAGGTGCTCCGACTCGGGGCCGCCGCCCTGCGCGAAGTCCGGCGGGCCGCCACCGCCGCCGCCGACCATGCTCGCGAGTTCGCCGACGACCTCGCCCGCGTTCACGGGCACGCCGTCGGGGACGGCGACGACAAACTGCGCGCCGTCCTGCCCGGAGCCGACGACCGCGATTTTGTCGTCGTCGACGAGCGCGTTCGCGGTCGCCTGGAGTTCGTCCATGTCGCCGTCGAGGCGCTGGACGACCGCCGTCGCGCCCGCGACCTCCACTTCCTCGCCGCCCGCGCCGCCGGTCGCGCGCGCCTCCGCGAGCTGTTCTTTCAGGTCTTCGATGGTCTTCCCGCGCTGCTTCCACTCCGTGAAGAACCGCTCTGCGGTTTCGGGCACCGCGTCCGGCGTCACGTCGAAGGCGTCCGCCGCCGCGAGCAAGTCGTCCTCGGTCTCCTGGATGTGCTCGATGGCGGCCTCGCCAGCGGCGAACGTGAACCGTTCGACGCCGTCCTGCACGCGCTCCGTGTTCAGGATTTTGATGGTGCCGATTTCGCCGGTGCGGTTGACGTGCGTCCCGCCGCAGGCCTGCACGTCTTCGGCGACGTGAATCAGGCGGATGTTCTCGCCGGCGGGGATGCCGCCCTGGTAGAGGTCGAAGCCGTACTTCTCCTCGGCCTCGTGGCGGTGGGGCCACTCGCGCTGCACGCTCGTGTTCTCGCGCACGATGTCGTTGGCGACGCGCTCGATGCGCTTGACCGTCTCGCGGTCGAGGCGCTCGTAGTGCCGGACGTCGATGCGCGAGGACTCCACGCCCTTCTGCGCGCCCGCCTGCCGGACGTGCTCGCCGAGCACTTCGCGCGCGGCGTGCACGACGACGTGCGTCGCGGTGTGGTGGGCCATCAGGCGCTGGCGGCGCTCCATGTCGATTTGGCCGCGCACGAACTCGCCCTTCCCCGGGTTGTCCGTGGTGCGGTGCAGGACGACGTCGTCGCGCTTCTGGACGTCCACGACGTCGACTGTCTGGTCGTCCGTGGACAGCGTGCCGTGGTCGGCCGGCTGGCCGCCGCCCTCCGGGTAGAACATCGTCTGGTCGAGCACGACGTCGTACACCGCTTCGCCGTCTTCCTCGCGCTCGAAGACGTCGAGCACGACGGCCTCGAACTCCGACCGGTAGGGGTCGTCGTAGTACAGCGGCTCCGTCTCCGGCAGGTCGTCGAGGCGCTCGTCCTCGCCCTCGTCTTCGGCGAGCGCTTCCGCGGAGTCGTGGCGTTCGGCGACCAGCGAGTAGAAGTCGTCGGGCGCCGCGACGTCGGCGCCGACCTCGCTGGCGATGTCCTCGACCATGTCCGGCTGGATGCCGTGGGAGTCGTACAGTTCGATGAGCTCCGACGCCGGGATGGCTTCGCCGCGGTCGGCGTACTCCTCGGCAATCTGGCGGACCTTCCGGCCGCCGCGTTCGAGGGTCTCGGCGTACTTCTCGACCTCCGAGCGCACGATGCTGCGGATAGTGTCGCGGTTCTCGTAGCCGAGGCGTTCGGCCTGCATGTCCACGAGTTCGTCCAGCGGCACGTCCGCGCCCACTTCGTCCACGAGGCGTTTCGTGCGCCGGAGCACCATGCGCGCGAGGTAGCCGGTGCCGACGTTCGACGGCACGATGCCGTCACCGAACATGTACGCCATCGTCCGGGAGTGGTCGGCGATGGCGTAGATGGCTTCCAGGGGCTCGACGAGTTCGAGGAGGCGGCCGGTGTCCACGCCGATGTGCTCGGCGATGTTGTCGCGGGCGGCCTCGATGTCCTCGGCCTCGTCGATGTCGAGGTTGCCCGCGAGTTTCGCGGCGCGGTGGACGATTTCGGCTTCCTCGTCGGTGTACTCCAGGCCCGCCTGCTCCTTGAGGAAGTCTATCATCTCCGGGTAGATGGCCTCGTAGACGGTGGCGGTGCCCTGGCTCATCCACGTCCAGCGCTCCAGGCCGTACCCCGTGTCGACCACGCGGCGGTCCATCTGCGAGTACGTGTTCCCGTCTTTCATCTCGTACTCGCCGTCCGGGTCCTGTTCGAGGCTCATGAAGACGAGCGTCGCCACCTCGAGGCCCTTGTAGATGACCTCGAACGCGGGGCCGGCGTTCCCGCCGCCGACCCAGGGGTCTTCGATGAACGTGACGTCCGCGAGGTCGACGCCCATCTCCGCGAGCAGGCCCTCGCAGTACTCGACGGTCTGGTCTTTCCAGTACACTTCGCCCTCGTAGGCGTAGTCGGTGCCCTCGTCGGCGTTGAACGCGTGGTGGCCCATCATCTCGAAGGCCATCGTGTGCCGGCCGGTCTTCCCGACGTTGTCGATGTCCTGCATCCGGATGCAGGGCTGGCTGACCGCGAGCGGGTTCGCGGGCGGCGGCGACTGGCCGGACGTGACGTGGGGCTGGAAGTCGTAAATCGAGGCCTGCGTCAGCAGGACGTCGTCGCGCCAGCGGTTCGCCGCGACCGGGTACGGGTCGAGGGGTTCGTGGCCGTGCTCCTCGAAGAAGGAGAGGAACTGCTCGCGCATCTCCTCGAGGGTGTACTCCTCGTCGAACCCTGGGTCGTCGATGAACTGGTAGTCCTCGCAGGGCGGTTCCCCGCACGTCGTTCGGTCGTGGTCGCGCGTCCAGAAGTGCGCGCCGCACTCCACGCACTCCTTGCGTTCGAAGTCTTCCTCCTCGAAGTAGTCGAGGCGGTACTCCGACTCGAGGTCGCTCATTGCCAGTAGTTGGCCGACGAACGAGTAAAACAGTTCCGGGGCTGGCCTGTGGCCGCCAGCGCGCCCGTCCAGGCGGCAGCGCCGCCGCTCGCCCGTCGCTCTCCCGCCGCCGTCCGTGGCATCCGGCGACAGCCTTACGTCGTGTGCCGCGTAACCGTGGCACGATGTCACAACGCCGTCTGTCGCGGCGAGCCCTCCTCGCGGCGGTCGGCGCGTCGGCCGCCGGCCTCGCCGGCTGTGCCGCCCCCGCCGACCCCGCAGCCACGACCTCGCAGTCCGACACCACCTCCGGCGCCGACACGACGACACAGAGCACCGGCAGTGACTCCGAGTCCGGCGACGACCTCACGGTCTCCCTCTCCGGCGACGACCGCTGGACGACGTACGGCTACGACCCCGGGCACAGCGGCCACAACCCGGACGCGGCGGGGCCGCGCGACGACCCCGGGCAGGCGTGGAGTGCCGGCGTCGACGGCATCTACACGCTCCGCGAACCCGCCGTCGCGGACGGCCGCGTGTTCGTCGGCAGCGACAGCGTCGTGTGGGCGTTCGACGCGGAGACCGGCGACCAGGCCTGGCAGACCGACGTCGGCGGGATGGCCCACCACTTCGCGCCGACGTACCGCGACGGCACGCTGTTCGCCGTCTCGAAGGACTCCAGCGGCGTGAACAACGGAGCGACGGGCGCCGTCCGCGCGCTCGCGCCCTCGGACGGCGGCGTCCAGTGGCGCACCCAGCTCCCCGTCACGTCCACCGTCGTCCACGACGGCGACCGGTTGGTCGTCGCCGCGAAGGCCGACGGCACGGCCTCCCTCCAGGCGCTCGACCCAGAGACCGGCGACCGCGGGTGGCGCTTCGACGTGCCGGACGCCCCCGAGAGCTACGTCACCGGCGCGCCCACGTACGCCGACGGCACCGTCTACGCCGCCGCGACGCACGTCCAGGCCGACGGCACGACCAGCGGCGCGCTGTACGCGCTCGCCGCCGACTCCGGCGAACTCGACTGGCAGGTCGACGTCTCCGGCGCGCTCTCGGTCGCCCCAGTGGTCGCGGACGGCCGCGTCCACGTCGCCGCCCGCGACGGCACCGTGCGCGCCGTCTCCACGGACGGCACCGACGAGTGGACGGCCGACCCGGGCGCCCGCATCTACACGCGACCGACGTACGCCGACGGCCGCCTGTTCGTGCTCACCGCCGCGGACATCGTCGCGTACGACGACGCCGGCGAGGAACTGTGGCGGTCGGCCGGCGACCGCTCCCAGATGACGGGAATGGCCGTCGCGGACGGCACGCTGTACGTCGGCGGCGAACCGCTGTTCGCGCTCGCCGCCGACAGCGGCGACGTCGTCTTCGACCTCCCGGTCGGCGCCTACCACGGCGCGTACGGCGCGCCCGTCGTCGTCGACGACGTCATGTACGCCGGCATCTGCATCAAGGACGAACAGGGCGCCATCTACGACAACTACGTCCGCGCGTGGGTGTGAGTCCGGGGCCGACACCGCCGCTGTCGCCTGCGGCCGCCGTGGTCGGGGCGAGCAGGGCCGCTTCCAGCAACCGGTAAGGCCGCGGGACGCCATTGCACGCACATGGGCCGAATGGTGGATGGCGAGTGGCGCACCGAGGAAGAGCAAATCGAGCACGACGAGAGCGGCGAGTTCGAGCGCGAGACCACGTCGTTCCGCGACTGGGTCGGCGAGGACTATCCCGCCGAGTCGGGGCGCTACCACCTCTACGTGTCCTATGCGTGCCCGTGGGCGCACCGCACGCTCCTCACGCGCGCCCTCAAGGGCCTGGAGGACGCCGTCTCGGTGAGCGTCGTCGACCCCGTCCGGTACGACCAGGGCTGGGAGTTCGACGCCGACAAACCCGGCTGTACGCCCGACCACGTCCACGGGTCGGACTACCTCCGCGAGGTGTACGCGCACGCCGACCCCGAGTACACCGGCCGCGTCACCGTCCCCGTCCTCTACGACACCGTCGAGGACACCATCGTGAACAACGAGAGCGAGGAAATCATGCGCATGCTCGACGTCGCGATGGACGACGTCGCCGGCAGGGACGTCGACCTCTACCCGGAGGGCTACCAGGACGAGGTCGACCGCCTCATCGAGGACATCTACGACCCCATCAACAACGGCGTCTACCGCGCCGGGTTCGCCGAGTCCCAGCGCGCGTACGACAACGCCGTCAACGACCTCTTCGACGCGCTCGCGCACTACGACGACGTGCTCGCCGACCAGCGCTACCTCGCCGGCGACGTCCTCACGGAGGCGGACGTCGCGATGTTCACGACGCTGTACCGCTTCGACGAAGTCTATCACACGCACTTCAAGTGCAACCGCAAGCGCGTCGCGGACTACGACAACCTCTGGCCGTACCTCCGCGAACTGTGCCAGCTGGGCGCCGCCGAACGGAGTGAGGGGGCGCCGAACGGACGAACGGGGAGCGAAGCGACCCGTGAGTCGTCGGTCGTCGCCGACACCCTCCACATGGACCACGTGAAACAGCACTACTACCGGAGCCACGGCCACCTCAACCCCAAGCGCATCGTCCCAACGGGGCCGAACCCGGACTTCTTCGCCGCCCACGACCGCGACGAACTCCCGGGCGGCCCGCCCGCAGACCTCCAGCATTGACTCCGCACCGGTCGTCGGCGATTACGGGAACGGACTGCGCGCGAAGAACTGAGACCGCTACTCGTCGCCGGTGCGGCGTTCGGCCGCGACGCCGACGTTCTCCTCGTTCCAGGACTCGATGCGCTCCTGGACTTCGTCGTAGATTTCGGTCGTGGGTTTGCCGGACTGCACGGCGAGGTGCGCGACGTACGCCGCTAGCAGGTCGAACTGGGGCGCGAAGTCGTCCTCGTCCGCCCAGCCGTTCTGCAGCAGCATCTCGGGGCCGTCCTCGTAGTCGTACCGCAGGACGGCGGTCGGGATGCCCTCGTCTTTCGAGATGAGTTCGACGGCGTCGCGCTGGAAGTCGGTCAGGTCGGCCATAGGACAGCGTACGCCTCGGGCGTGAAGAACCCTGTTATACAGTCCGCGAGCGACGGCCGGAGAACGCGCGGTCAGTCCCGGGCGCGCAGCGCCACGGACGCCAGCAGTGCTTCGAGTTGGACGCGCTCGTTGGCGCCCTCCGCGATGCGGTAGTCCGCCTCGCCGAGGCGGTCGAGCAAGCGGACGGCCGCCTCCTCGTCCACGTCGAAGTCCCAGACCGAGCGGTGCACCTGGTCGATGATGTCGCCGCCCGCGAGCCCCCGGTCCGAGATGAGGTCGTCCAGCGTCGAGCGCGCCGCCGTGAAGTCGCCGTCCAGCGCCTCCGTCACCATGTCCTCGATTTCCTCCGGGCGCGCCGTCGCCGTGATGGCGAACACCGTCTCCTCGTCGACGACGTCGCCGGTCGCGGACGCCGCCTGGAGCGCGTTGATGGCGCGGCGCATGTCGCCGTCCGCGGCGTACACGAGCGCGTCGATGCCGTCGTCCGTGTACTCCAGGCCCTCCTTCTCCGCGACGCCGCGCAAGTGGTCGGCGATGGCGTCGTCGTCGATGGGCGAGAACCGGAACACCGCGCACCGCGACTGGATGGGGTCGATAATCTTCGACGAGTAGTTACACGACAGAATGAACCGCGTGTTGTCCGAGAACTGCTCCATCGTCCGGCGGAGCGCGGACTGCGCGTCGTCCGTGAGCGCGTCCGCCTCGTCCAGGAAGATGA
>JBDGQF010000057.1:0-7381 GCA_042219255.1 Halobacterium sp.
CTCCTCGCCGGCCAGTCTTCGCGGCATCACAACACACATCCTGTCTTGCCGTGAAGGCGCGTGTATCGGGAGTCCCTATGACTGAGAAACGCGAGTACACGGGCGACTACGACGACAAGACCCTCTACATTCCGGGGCCGACGGAGGTACGCGAGGAGGTCATCGACGCGATGGCCCAACCGATGTTCGGGCACCGGATGGACCGGATGACCGACCTCTACACGACCATCGTGGAGGACACGAAGACGTTCCTCGGGACGGACAACGAAGTCATCATTTTGACGGCGTCCGGGACGGAGTTCTGGGAGGCGTCGACGCTGAATCTCGTGGACGAGAACATCCTGGTGCCGACCTGCGGGAGTTTCAGTGAGCGGCACGCGAACGTCGCCGAGCGCCTGGGGAAAGACGTCGACCGCCTGGAGTACGACTGGGGGGAGGCCGTCAAGCCCGAGGACATCCGGGACGCCATCGAGTCCAGCGACAAGCACTACGACGTGGTGGCGACGGTGATGAACGAGAGTTCGACGGGCGTCCGGAACCCCATCGAGGAAATCGGGGACGTGGTCGCGGAGTACCCTGACACGTACTTCGTCGTGGACGCCGTTTCCGCGCTCGGTGGGGATTACGTGGACATCGACGCGCACGGCATCGACGTCATCTTCGCGTCGACGCAGAAGGCGTTCGCGATGCCGCCGGGCCTGGCCGTCTGCGTGGTCAGCGACGACGCCTACGAGCGCGAACTGGAGAAGGACGAGGCGTCCTGGTATGGCGGGTTCCAGCGGTCGCTGGACTACTACGACCGGAAGGGCCAGACGCACTCCACGCCATCGATTCCCATCATGCTCGCGTACCGCAAGCAGATGAAGCGCATGCTCGAAGAAGGCCACCGGGCGCGCGACCGCCGCCACCAGGAGATGGCCGAGTACACGCGCGAGTGGGCGTACGAGCACTTCGACGTGTTCCCCGAAGAGGGCTACGAGTCCCAGACCGTGAGCTGTATCGAGAACACGCAGGGCCTGGACGTGGAGGGCGTCATCGAGGCCGTCTCCGAGGAGTACGACATGGCGTTCTCGAACGGCTACGGCTCCCAGCTCGGCGGGAAGACGTTCCGCATCGGCCACATGGGCGAGCACGACGTCGACAGCATCCAGCGACTCACGGACGCCATCGAGGACGTCGCCGGCCTCTGACTGGCACCCCCTTCATCCCTCCTTGCCGTTTAGACGTCCGGTTCGATTCCGGTGACCGTCTTCACCGTCTCGAAGATGTCGTCGGTGGCGAGAAAGGCCTCGATGGACGCGAAGTCACCTTCCTCGGTGGGAATCTGGAGTGCGAGTTCGTCGTCGTCGAGGCCGCCAGTGATGCGCGCCAGGGACTTCGTGCCGCCGGACTGGACGTAGATGACTGCGGAGACGGTGTCGTCGTCGACCTGGACGTGCTGGATTTCGAGCGGGCCGTCCCGGCCGCCGTCCGCGTAGTGCAGGGTCGCGGGGACGGCGTCCATCTGGACGAGTTTCGTGCCGAGCGTGACCATACGTCCATGACGGGCCGCCGTCGGAAAAGCGGTCAGACTCGCCACTCGGTCGCGTCCCCGGCAGTGCGGGCGTCAGTCCGCGCGGTACCGGACTGCGCCGTCCACGAGCGTCATCTCGACCTCGCGCTCGTCGACGGCTGCCGGCGTCTCGTAGGGGTCTGCGTCGAGCACGACGGCGTCGGCCGCCATCCCGACCGCAAGCGCGCCCTTCCAGTCGTCTGTGCCTTCGGCGTAGGCGGCGCCCCGCGTGTAGGCGGCTATCGCGTCGTCGACGCCGAGTCGCTGGCTCTCGTGGGGAGCGTTCACGGCGCAGTGAACCCCCCAGAGCGGGTCCATCGGCATCGTGTCACTTCCGAACGCGAGCACGGCGCCGGCGTCCAGTACGTCCGCGAAACGGTTGTTCGCGCCGCGGGCGTCCGCGCCGAGCACGCGCTCGTAGACGCCGCCGTCGCCCGCCCACTGCAGGAAGTTCGGCTGCATGCTGGCGACGACGCCCGCGTCGGCGATGCGTTCGAGCTGGTCGTCCGTCGCGAGTTCCAGATGCTCGATGCGCAGACGCGGGTCCGTCGCGTACTCGGGCAGGACGCCCTCGTACAGGGACAGCACCACCTCGATAGCCTGGTCGCCGAGGGCGTGCGTGACAATCTGCTGGTCGGCGCGCGCGGCGTCCGCGAACAGTGCCTCGAGGCGGTCTGGGCTTGTCGTCCAGGTGCCGTCGTTGTCGCCGTCTCCGGGATAGGGCGCGGACAGTTTCGCCGTGCGCGCTCCGAGCGCGCCGTCCGAGAACGTCTTCAGGCCGCCGACGCGGAGCCAGTCGTCGCCGAACCCGCTGGCGACTTCGAGGTCTGCCAGCGACCGCCCCTTGCCGGAGTGCACGTAGAAGGTGACGCGGACGGGCAGTGCGCCGTCGCGCCACGCGTCGAAGAACGCACGCTGGATCGGGCTGCCGTGGTCGGCGGGCGCAGTGAGTCCGGAGACGTGCTGGACAGACGTCACTCCGAGTTCGAGCGCGCGCTCGCCGGCGAGGCGGAGCGCTTCGCGCGCCCGCTGGCCCGTCGGGAACGTCGCGCGCTTGACGACCCCGGCGGCGTCTTCGACGAGCACGCCGGTCGGGTCGCCGTCGGCGTCCGTCCGGACGTCGCGCTCGTGCCCGTCCAGCGTGAGGCGGTCGAGCGCGCGGCCGTTCACGCTCACCGTGTGGCCCGCGACCTGGAACGCGGCGACGGGGTGGTCGTCGCTGACTGCGTCCAGGTCGTCGCGAGTGAGCGGCGTCTCGTCGCCGATCCACCCGGACTCGTCGTAGTTGTGGCCGACCACCCACTCGTCCGCGGGCCGCGCCGCGGCCTCCTCGCGGAGCAGGCCGACCGCCTCGGAGCGGGTGTCGGCGGCCGCCAAATCGGCCCCCAGGCGGTCGATGCCGACGGACAGGAAGTGCGCGTGCGCGTCGTTGAAGCCGGGGAGGACGGTGCGTCCGTCGAGGTCGACGACGTCCGGTGCTTTCGCTTCGCCGCGGACTGTCGCGTCGTCGCCGACCGCGGCGACGCGGCCGTCGCGGAAGAGCACGGCTTCGGCGACAGTGCGGTCGTCGTCGAGGACGCGGACGCGGCCGTTCGTCAGCAGTCGTTCCGTCATTCGTCCGGCCAGCGCTCGATGTAGACGGTCTCGTCAGTGTAGAACCGGACCGCGTCGTCGCCCTGCGCGTGCAGGTCGCCGAAGAACGAGTCGTCCTGCCCGCCGAAGTGGAAGAACGCCATCGGCGCCGCGGTGCCGACGTTCACGCCGAGGTTTCCGGCGTCGGCGCGCCGCCGGAACTCGCGGGCCTCCCGACCGCTCTCGGTGAAGAGGCTCGCGGCGTTCCCGTACTCGCTGCGGTTCACCACTCTGAGGGCGTCCTCGAAGTCGTCGGCGCGAATCAGCGCCAGCACCGGCCCGAAGATTTCCTCGCGCGCGATGGTCGCGTCCTCGGCGACGTCACCGAAGACGGTCGGGCCGAGAAAATACCCCTCGTCGGGGACGGGTGCGTCGCGGCCGTCCAGCAGGAGGTCGGCGCCCTCCTCGACGCCGGTCTGGACGTAGTCCAGGACGCGGTCGCGGGCGGCCGACGAGACGAGCGGCCCCACGTCGGTCTCCTCGTCGCGGCCGTCGCCGACCGCGAGTGACGCCGCTTCAGCGACCACCGCTTCGGCGAACTCGTCGTAGACGTCGTCGGCGACGACGGCGACCGGGTTCGCGAGGCAGCGCTGGCCGGTGTTCGCGAACGCCGACGAGACGGTCTGTTCAGCGGCGAACGAGAGGTCGGCGGACTCGGAGACGACGACCTGGTTCTTCGCGCCGCCCTGCGCCTGCACTCGCTTGCCGTTCGCCGCTGCGGTCTCGTAGACGTGGCGTGCGACGCTCGTGCTGCCGACGAAGGACGCGCCGACGACGTCGTCGTGAGCCAGGAGGGCGTTCACGGTGTCCGCGCCGCCGTTCACGAGGTTCACCACGCCGTCCGGGAAGCCGGCTTCGTCGACGAGTTCGACGAGTTTCCGCGCCGTAAGGGGGGTTCGCTCGCTCGGCTTCAGGACGAAGGTGTTGCCGGTCGCGACCGCGTACGGCAGGAACCACAGCGGAATCATGCCCGGGAAGTTGAACGGCGTCACCGCCGCGAACACGCCGAGTGGCTGGCGGACGGCCGTCTCGTCGATGCCGGGTGCGGCGTGTTCGAGGTGGCCGGCCTGCATGCTCGTCGGGACGCCGCACGCGACTTCGACGTTCTCGATGCCGCGGCGGAGTTCGCCGCGCGCTTCGTCGAGCGTTTTTCCGTGTTCGGTCGCGATGACGTCGGCGATGTCGTCCTGGTGAGTTTCCAGCAGCGACTTCAGTTCGAACAGTGGCTGGATTCGCTGTTCGACTGGCGTCTGGCTCCAGTCAGCGAACGCCCGTTCGGCGTCCGCGACGACGTCGTCGACTGCTTCCGGCGGCGTGAGAGGCGTCTGCGCGATGCGGTCTCCGGTCGCCGGGTTTTCGACGCGCTCGTGTTCGTCGGCGTCGACGTCGACCCACTCCCCGCCAGCGTAGTTGGGGACGCGGACGTCCGAACGGAGTCCGTCCGTCGTCATTGCCCGGCCGCCGGTGCGGGGTCGAGTTTCGCCTCCTCGATGACGATGTCGCGCTCGCGCAACTCGTCGATGAACGCCGCGGGGTCGAGAGCCGTCTCAGGCGGCATCGCACCCGTCTCCAGCGCGTCCCCCCGTCCGACGACTGCGGCCGCGATACCCATCGGGACGCCCGTCCAGACGGCCGTCGCCTTCAGGCCCCAGTCGTCGAGGCGGGACTCCACGACCGTCGAGTACCGGTAGTGCGCGCGCTCGCCGTCGGCGGTGCCTTCGACGTCCACGCGGAAGGACTTCCACTCCTCGACGGCGCCCGGTTTCGGCTGGCGGTCGAGGTGCCAGTCGAGGAATTCTCGGGGCGTGGTCTCGACGCCCTTGAACTCGACCTGCTCCTGGCTGGTGAGGTTCAGGCCGATGAGGACGTCGCAGATGTTCACGAGGTCCGGGGAGAATGCGACGCGGAAGTCAACGTCCTGCACGCCGGGGAAGGTCTCGGGCATCGTCGCGAGTTCGGAGTGGATGCTGTGGAACCCTTCGACTTCGCCGACGGGGTCGGGCATCTCGTAGTGCTCACGGCCCGATAGTGGGTCGAGCGTGTCGTACTCGCCGTCCCTGTACACGACGGGGTCCATGGTGAGTTCGTCGAGGATGGTTTTCGCGGAGTACGCGAACCCCTCGCCGCCGCCCTTGGCGCCGGTGCGGATGTGGATGGACTCGACTTCGTCGAGGTGGCTGGCGCCCATCGCGGTGGCGACGTTCGTCAGGCCGGGACTGGCGCCGATGCCGAGTACGGCAGTGAGGCCGGCGTCGTCGAACCGTTCGTCGTACTCGAGTTGGTTCTGGGTCTCGTGGTAGAGTCCGCCGAGGTCCAGGTAGTGGCTGTCGGCTTCCAGGCACGCCTCCATCACGTCCGTGTTGAACACGTACGGGAGGGCGTTCGCGACGACGTCGCTGTCCTCGATTGTGGCGACGAGTTCGTCGTGGTCCGTGACGTCGACCTTCGCTGTCGCGACGTCCACGGGGAGTTCGGCGGCGAACGCTTCGGCCGCGTCGATGTCGGCGTCCGCGATTACGAGTTCGTCCACGTCGCTGTTCTCCGCGAGTTCGTGTGAGGTCGCGCGCCCCATGGCGCCGCAGCCCCCGAGTGCAGTGACTTTCATGTCAGTAGTCCTTGTAGTTCAGCATGACTGCTTTCGTCTGCGTCATCGCTTCCAGGTGCCACTTGCTGCCGTACCGGCCGCCGCTCCCGGACTCGCCGTAGCCGCCGAACGGCAGCAGTCGCTCCCAGTAGTTGTTCGTCTCGTTCACGAACACGCCGCCTGCCTTGATGCGGTTGGCGGCGTCGTGCGCGCGCTCCAGCGAGTCCGTGAACACCGCCGCCTGGAGTCCGTACCGCGAGTCGTTCGCAATCCGGACGGCGTCGTCGAAGTCCTCGGCGCGGATGACTGGCGTCACCGGCCCGAACGTCTCCTCCTGTGCGATGGCCGCGTCCGGTGAGACGTCCTCTAGGACCGCTGGCTCGAAGTAGAGGCCGTCCGTCTCACCCCCCGTGACGAGGCGCGCGCCGTCCTCCTGCGCGGCCGCGACGTGTTCGACCGCCTTCGACTGGATACGTTCGGAGATCATCGGCCCGACGTCGGTGCCGTCGTCGAACGGGTCGCCGAGTTCGAGGCTATCAGTCTTCTCTGCGACGGCGTCCACCAGTTGGTCGTAGACGCCCTCGGTGGCGATGACGCGCTCTGTGCCACAGCAGACCTGGCCGGCGTTCCAGTTCGACCCCGCGACGATGCTGTCCGCCGCGTGGTCGACGTCCGCGTCGTCGAGGACGAGGATGGGGTCTTTCCCGCCCATCTCGAGCAGACACTGGGCGTTGCGTTCGGCGGCGGTCTTCGCTATCTGCTGGCCGACGGCCGTCGACCCGGTGAACGCGATGAGGCGGACGTCGTTGTGTTCGACCAGCGACTGGCCGGTCTCGCCCGCGCCCGTGACGAGGTTGAACGCCCCGTCCGGCAGCGATGACTGGTCGAACGCTTTCGCGATGTGGTAGGCGGTCAGCGGCGTCTCCTCGGCGGGCTTGAACACCACGGGGTTCGCGGTGGCGATGGCCGAGTAGATGCTCCCGCCGGGCACTTCCAGCGGGAAGTTCCACGGACTGATGACCGCGCACGGCCCGTAGGCCTCGCGCTGCGTGTACGCGAACCGGCCGCGGAACTCCGATGGCACGACGTCGCCGAACAGGCGAATCGCGTCGTGGGCGTAGTCCTCGCTGGACTCGATGACGTACTCCGTCTCGTCGTAGGACTCGTGCAGCGGTTTGCCCTCCTCGCGCGTGATGAGTTCCGCAATCTCGTCTTCGTGTGCCTCGAAGTAGTCGGTCACTTCGTCGAGGACGGCCGCGCGCTCGAAGGCGGTCATCTCCTCGAGTTCCGTCTGGGCGCGCCGCGCCGCCTCCACTGCCTTCCGTACGTCCTGTGCGGACCCGGCCGGGACAGTGTCGATGACGTCGCCGTCGACCGGTGACTCGACGTCGATGCCGGCCGAAGACTCGGCGTCGACCCACTCCCCGTCGATGTATAGTTGTCGCATGCGTGTGTACCTCACGCAACGTTACGCGAGCGGTCTAAAAAATCTTTCTGAGAGAGGGCGATTTCGCCGAAATACCTTCGAGACAGATTGGGGTAGAGGGGGAGGTTCCCTCAGAACTCCGGGCTGTCGACGGACAGGTTCACCGACTTCGTGCGAGTGTACTCGT
>JBDGQF010000078.1:0-7354 GCA_042219255.1 Halobacterium sp.
CGCATGGTCGACGTGTCGTACTACTGTCCGCGGTGTGGCGCCGTCGCCGAACTCGACCGCGACCCCTACCTCGCGGACAAGTCCGTGACGCCGTTCCCCCTCGAAGGGTGGCGGTACGTCAGTCCGAGCGACGACTTCGAGGACGACGACGCGGACGGCGTGCAGTTCGTCTGCGGTCGCGACGCCGCCGCCTGGTCGCACCCGCCGGACGACCACGACCGGGACGACGAACCTGGGTGTGGCGAGCCGTTCTACCTGAACTTCGTGAAGTACGAGGACGGCGAGGAGGTCAGTGGACAGCCGGAGTCCGAGTACGTCCACCTCGCGGAAGGAATGGGGCCTCGCGGCCCGAGCGGTCCGAACGGCCCAGGGTTCTCGCGGTAGCGACCGACAGACTCTCTTTTCCCTCGTCGTGTCGCAGTTTCGTCACGAAACCCGTACGCTTTACTCGGGGTGTAGCGTGGTGTCCGCGTATGCCTTCGCTCTCGCGCCGCGACGCCGTCCGCGCCGGCGTCCTCTCCCTGGCCGCGCTCGCTGGCTGTTCGTCGACTGGTGACGGAGACGGCGGCGGGCCGTCCGACCAGGACCCGCGCCTCGACAGAGTCCGCGTGAGCAACCGCGTCTCCCGCGCCGTCTCCCTCGACGTCCAGCTAGAACTGGACGGCGAGGTCGTGTTCTGGCGGGACGTCGAGATGACCGCCGCTGGCACCGACGACCCCGTGGAGGGCGCGACGTTCACGCCGCCGGCGTTCCCCAGAAAACGCGGCGAGTGGCGGCTCCGCACCCGCGACCGCGACACCGGCAAGAAGTACACGACAGCGTTCACGAGCGAGACGACCGCCGAGTCGTGTCTCGACCTCGGCGTGAACGTCCGCGAGGACGGCGTCGAAATCACGTATGTCGCCACGCACAGCTGCGACGACGTCACCACGACGCAGGACACGACTGCCTCGGAGTAAGCGCGCCGCTCGCTGGCGGCTGGCGCGCTAGCCCTTGATGTTGACGACGGGGTACGTGCGGACGACGAGGTCGCCGATGTCGAGGGCGTCGGAGACGCCGACGACTTCGTCGACGTCCTTGTAGACGCCCGGAGCTTCCTCGGCGATGGTCTCGCCGGAGTTCGCCTTCACGTAGATTTCGTTCTGTTCGCGGAGCTGGGTCTGGACGCTGCCGGCGCCGTACTCCTGTTTCGCCTGCGTGCGGCTCATCAGGCGGCCGGCGCCGTGCGCGGTGGAACCGAACGAGCGCTCCATGGACTTCGCGCCGCCCTTCAGGACGTAGCTGCCGGCGCCCATGCTCCCGGGGATGATGATGGGCTGGCCCACGTCCCGGTAGGCCTTCGGGACTTCCGGGTGGCCGGCGGGGAACGCGCGCGTCGCGCCCTTCCGGTGGACGTAGAGGTCGCGCTGGACGCGGCCGCCCTCGCCGTAGAGACTGTAGCCGTCCTCGGTGACGTAGACGTCGTGGGCTTCCTTCTTCGCGATGTTGTGCGCGACGTCGTAGAGGAGGTCCATCTCCAGGGCCTCCCAGGACGTGTCGAAGACGTCCGCGAACGTCTTCCGGACGGCGTGCGTGATGAGCTGGCGGTTCACCCACGCGAAGTTGATGGCGGCGCACATCGCGCCGTAGTACTCGTCGGCGAGCGCGGAGCCGGCGGGCGCGGCGGCGAGGTCTTTGTCCGGCAGGCCCGCGACGAAGTCCGGGTGTTCCTCTTCGATGCGGCGGACGTAGTCAGAGCAGACCTGGTGGCCGAGGCCGCGCGACCCGCAGTGAATCAGGACGACGACCTGGTCGTCCGCTAAGCCGAACGCGTCGGCGGTGTCGTCGTCGTAGACGTCGGTGACGCGCTGGACTTCCAGGAAGTGGTTGCCGGAGCCCAGCGACCCCATCTGGGTGGCGCCGCGGTCTTTGGCCTTCTTCGAGACGGCCGAGGGGTCGGCGTCCGGCCGCCGGCCCTCGTCCTCGCAGTGCAGGCGGTCGTCGCGCGTCGCGTACCCTTCCTCGACGCACCAGTCGACGCCGCGCTCCAGGGCGGCTTCGAGGTCGGTGTGGCTGCCGTCGTGGACGCCGCCGCCGCCGAGGCCGCACGGCACGGCGTCGAAGAGGGCGTCCGCGAGTTCCTCCTCGCGGCCGCGGACGTCCTCGTACGTGAGATTCGTCTTCACCATCCTGACGCCGCAGTTGGAGACGACGAACCCGTTCGCTACGAACACGTGAGCGCCGTGCGTTACCCCGATGTCGTAGACGGTCTTCTCGCCTTGCTCCGTGATTTCCGAGATTTCGACCGGGACAGTGAAGTCCTCGCCGACGTCCGTGGACTCGCAGAACTCGTCGAACCCAGGGAAGTCAGCAGGCGGTCGCGGCCGGCCGTCACGCTGGTCGTACAGGCTGCGCTCGATAAATCGGTTGTTGACGCTGTCGAACGCGGCCTTCACTTCGCTGGCAGCAGCACCACCGTCGGCCATTGCTCGCGCCTCCGCAGCGACACGGGCGCGCCGTTCAACGACGGCCGCTTTCCGTTTGAGGTACGTCGCTGCGAGCGCTGCCCGGCGCCGTTTCTCGCGATTATACCGGTAGCCGACGGTCGTGAAGAACCGGATCAGGTTCCGCTTTGCCGTCTTGACGCCGAAGCGGAACCGCACGGTCTCGCCGTCCGCGTTCTCGCCCCGCTCCACGACCTCCAGACTGTTCGTCTCCACACCGAGGTCGTTGAGGTGCCGCATCACGCCACGCATGAACTCCTCGCCGGCGCCTTCGAATTCCGCGAGTCGGTTGTGTGAGACCGACGGCGCGTAGAGGTTCGTGCGAGAAACCGCGTCTGGGGCGCTCATCTCCGCGCCGAAGAACGCCGACAGGTACAGCGCCTTCTGCCAGTCGGCGAGTCGGTCGAGGTAGTCCGGCGTCGTGAACGCCGAAGCGGTCTTTCGACCTACGGGAGCGCCGAGTCGAATCAGCAGTTGTTTGAACGCATTCGAAGTCGAGCGGACGCTGTACTCGGTCCGTTCGAACTGGTTCCCACCGACGTCGTGTTCGCGGTCGCGCTCGTATATCTTCGAGGGCCGGAACCCGACTGCCTCGATGTCGTTCTGGATCGTTTCGAGGTCTTCCGGGTCGCCGTAGAACCACGAACGTTCCCCGTTGAACGCCCCGTCACCGGTGTGGAAGCCGACGAGTTTCAGGAGGTGGTTGAACTCGTCGTCCGTCGACCGCAGCGGGAGTAAGTCGCGGTCTTTCAGCACACGGACTAGCTGTGGGTCTTCCTCCTCGAAGTCGGATTCGTCGAGTACCACGAACTCCGGTGGCTGTTCGTCCGGCAGCCCTTCGAATGGGGACACGAGTACCTCGTCACCGGTCTCGAGGTCGCGGAGCTCCACCATGCCCTCGGGTGTCCTGAACTCGTGGTCGGCGGTCGCTTCGAGACGGTCTCCTGTCTCGGTCTTGACTTCGTGGACAGTCCTGCTGGTGGTCTCGGTTGCTAACCTGACTTGCGAGTCGTACTCTCCGTCGCCAGCAGGCACCACGGCCTGACTGTCGTCGAAGTCGTCGAGGAATTCCCTGATCGGTTTCGTCCGCCCGAACGGAAGTCGGACGTCACTGTCACCGGCGATGCAGTTGATGTCGAATCCCACTGCTCCGGGCGAGATACAGCCGTCTTCGGCGTCGAAGGCGGCGACGCCGCCGACGGGGAAGCCGTAGCCCTGGTGGCCGTCCGGCATGCAGAGCGCGGGCGCGACGACGCCCGGCATGCACGCGGCGTTGCGCAGTTGGGAGAGCGTGCGGTCGTCCTCGATGTGTTCGAGGAGCGCCTCGTTGGCGAACACGCGCGCCGGCACGCGCATCTCGTCGTCGCGCTCCAGCTCCCAGACGTTGTCCTCGACTTCGCGGAGCGTGACGCCGTTGGCGTCGTAAGTGTTCATGTGCGTTGGTGGGCGTGGCGGCCGTGAATACGTTTCGTCTGCCCGGGACTGTGGGTGTGGCGACCGCCCGGTCAGTCGGCGCTGGTGGTGAGCGGCGACCGCTGGGCGACGGCGGCGAGGCGTTCGTCGATGGAGAGCGGGCCGGCGCCCGTGACGAACAGCGCCGAGGACAGGCCGAACAGCGTGATGTGTGCGAGCACGGGGTCGTCCGGCAGGCCGAACAGGGTCGTCGTCAGCACGACGAACGCGACGGCGGCGGTGGCGCGCGTGAACAGGCCGACGAACAGGAAGACGCCGACCGCGAGTTCGGTGAGGCCGGCGCCGACCACCCACATTCCTGGGTCGACCGGCACCACCGACGTGAGGTCGTACTTCGCGACGACTTCGAGCGCCCAGCCGGGGTTGGCGAGTTTCTCCCAGAACCCGAGGAGCGCGAAGTTGAAGCCGACGCCGAGGCGGATAACCGTGGGCGCGTACTGCTCGTAGGGGTCGACGACGGCGTTGAACCGCTCGACGATGGGGTGGAGGGGGTCGAAGCGGCCGTACACGCTGCCCTCCGCCGCGGCGACGCGCTGGAGGAGGTGGTCGGCGCTCGGCCGGCCCGACCCGAGGAGGATGATGCCGAGGAAGCCGCCGACGTACTCGCTGGCGAGCAGCAGGCCGGGTTCGAAGGCGAGGCCGGTGAGGTACGCGCCGAGACCGAACAGCGCGACGGCCCTGGTCGCGAGGCCGAACAGGAGGAGGAAGCCGATTGAGACCTGGAGGACGCGCGTCGGCGCGGGGACGATGGGGGAGAAAAAGTAGCCCGCGAACCCCGCGCCGACCAGCGGCAGGCCGACGGCGAGGCGGAGCATCCACGGCAGGAACTCGCGGTAGTCGTCGAGGGTCGCGCGGAGCGCGCGCACGTCGGCTTTCGCGGGGCGGTACCGGAGGTAGGCCGCCATCGCGGCGACGACGCCGAGGCCGCCGCCCAGGAGCAGGACGGCGTTCAGTGGGTGTTCGAGCACGTCCACGAGGAACTTCAGCGCGCGCACCGAGGGCGCGCCGTCCACGACGTACTTGACGTGGCCCGGCACGCCGACACCAGTGGGCATGTGTCAGGCAACGGCGTGGAGGACGAAAAAGCCCGGTGACGAGTTCGGCAGGAGACGGCGGTCAGACGTCGAAGACGACGTACGCGTGCCACTCGCCGTCGCGCTCGGAGAGGTCCATCTCCGAGTACGTCACCGCCTTCAGGTCGCGCGCCGCCACCTCGGAGAGCGGGACGCCGCGCGCGCTCGCCTCCACCACCCACTCGTCGCCTTCCCGGCGTACCGAGGCCTCGTTGTCCACTGGGAGGACGCCGCGGACGTCGCGCTCGTAGATGAGGCGGTCGAGGTAGTCGTAGAGTAAGGCCTCCCGGTTCGACGCGCGCTCCTCGACGGTGAACCGCTCGCCGCCCTCCGGGACGTCCGCGGCCATCGCTTCCGCCATGCCGTCCGCGCACGCCGCGAACGCGCCGCCGAGGTCGTCGGCGGTCGCTTCCACGGCGACGTCCGCCGTGTGTTCTCTGAGGTCGAACGTCACTCGTCGTCCCCCTCCGACGACTCCTCGGGCATCCGTGCTTCCGCGACGCTCTCACCGGTCAACTGTTCGAGACGCTCCCTGGAGAGCCCCTCCCTGCCGCTGTCGCCGTGGGACACCGCGACGCCCATCGTGACGACGGCGCGCATCCCCTCCTCGACGGTCATGTCCACGTCCATCACGCGGTCGGCGGGCACGTGCGTGAGGTGGCCGCCCATCACGGGGTTCGGCGCCAGCGGCAAGAACAGCGTCTGCATGTCTTCGACGCCCGCGGCCGTCTCGATGGCGTCCGGCGTCTCCGTCGTCAGGAACCCGAGCGTGTACGCGTCCTCGTGGGGGAACTCCACGAGTTTCACGGACTGGAAGTTGCTGGACTCGCTCTGAATCATCACGTCCCCCATCTGCCGGAAACTCTTGTACACCGCGCCGATGCCCGGCAGGCGTTCGAGCGCCGCGTCGAAGTACGCGAGCACGCGCTCGCCGGAGCGGAACGACGCCGCGAACCCCACGAGCACGGTGAACACGGCGACGGCGAGCACGCCCACGAGGTCGACGACCGTCTCGGAGGCGTTCGGCGCCAGCCCCAGCGCCACGAACAGTTCCGCCATCGGCGCGAGCAGGTCGTCGACGACGCCCACCGCGGCGCTCAACACGTACAGCGTGACGAGCAACGGGACGACGACGGCGACGCCGGTCAGCGCGGCCTCCCGCACGCGGGCGTACAGCGACTCGCTGGCCTCCTGGACCGCCTGGCTGTCCGGTCGCCTGTCGCTCAGCATCGTTCGCGGAGACGCCGACCACTCGTGAAAGCGTTTCGGCAGCAGGCCACCGCCTGCGTCGTTCCCGCGACAGGTCGGTGTACTGCCGCGTTTCGGCGGCCGCGACCACCGCCGCCGACGGTGGAATTATATTCACCGGACTGTTACCCTCTCGCAGTGAGTGTCACGGTCGACGAGCAGGTGGTGCCCCCGGGCGACGACGAACACCTCGACGACGCCTGGGAGCTGAAAGAGCGAATCCGCGAGGACGAAGGCCTCCTCAAACAGCGCAGGG
This sequence comes from Halobacterium sp., assembly GCA_042219255.1. GTDB lineage: Archaea > Halobacteriota > Halobacteria > Halobacteriales > Halobacteriaceae > Halobacterium. The sequence continues at coordinate 6,534 of JBDGQF010000078.1, forward strand.
GCTTCTTCGCGAACGCGTACCGGCGCTCGTCCGTGTACTGTTTCCTCGACGGCGACACTCTCGTCGGGTTCGCCGCCGCGCGCTCGGACGGCTACATTCTCTTTCTCGCCGTCGCACCCGAATACCGTGGCGACGGCTTCGGCGAACGCCTCGTCGCCGCCGTCGCCGAGGACGCCGGGAAGGCGTCCTGTCACGCCCGCCAGACGAACGAGAACGCCGTCGAGTTCTACGAACACCTCGGGTTCAGCATCGAGCGCGAAATCTCGAACTACTACGAGGACGGCGAGGGCGCCTACTACCTCCGTCTCGGCGACCGCGCGCGCATCCGCGACCGGATTTCGGAGCTGTTGCGCGGCCGGTAGGCTCGACGGCCTGTTCCGGAGGACGGACACGTGACGGGCATCGATACGTAGTCGACGTCGCCTCGAAAGCCCCGAGGCTGTGGACTCGGTGCGCTCGCTGTGCTCCTCGCTCACTCCGTTCGCTGTGGTGCTTGCGTCGCGCGCCGTCGTCCACAGCCTCGCCCCTTTCAGTCCCACCCGATACCGGCTGTTCACCCCTCCGTTGGTTGGGTTGAAGGGGCGGGTGCGTGACGGCTCCACCGCCACGGCAGTCGACGGTCGGCAGAGCCGACCCGGGTCGCGCTCGCTTGGTCGCCTCGCCGGTCTCTATCTGCGAGCGGAGCGAACAGGCACGCCAGCGGGCGAGCACGACCGGCCCGGGGCTTTCGAGGTGTCCACGGCCGCGAATACAGCGACCACCGATGCAGACCCGAACGAGAGACGACACGCCTTTACCCGCGGTCGTCGTACGACGTTCTC